>CACZFE010000109.1 GCA_902780365.1 uncultured Spirochaetales bacterium | reverse complement strand
GTCGATTTCATGCTGCAAAACGGAGTTGACAGTGTTGTCGAAATAGGGCCGGGAACTTCGCTTTCGGGGCTTGTCAGAAAAACTGCCGCGGCAGCCGGAATTGAAGTGAAAATTCAAAATGTTGAAAATATGGAAACTTTTAAAAACCTGAATTTTTAGGAGAAAGTCATGTATTTCGAAAAAATCGCGGACATCGTAAGACATCATCTCGCTCTTGATGAAAGTATCAAAATAACTCCCGAATCATCGCTTAAGGAAATGAAGATCGATTCATTGGATGTCGTTGAAATAATCATGAAAATAGAAGATGCTTTCGAAATCGAGATTCCTGATGAAAAACTTCCTGAATTCCATAACTTAGGCGATGTCGCAAATTATATCAAATCGGTAAAAGAGTCTTAGTTCATGCTTAAAAGAGTCGCTGTCACCGGCCTTGGATGCGTAACACCTTTCGGTATCGGGAGGTGCGCGTTTTTTGAGAGCCTCGTTGCCGGAAAATCGGCAGTCTCGCTGATTTCTTCTTTCGACACATCGGATTTCAAGACAAAAATCGCCGCTGAAATCAAAAATTTCGATGCAAGTTTATATTTTCCGAAAAACGAAACACGGAAAATGGACCGTTTCACGCAGTTTGCGGCAGTTGCAGCGAAGGACGCACTTCTTGATTCAAAAATCGATTTGGAAAAACTCGACAAAAGCCGTTTCGGAGTTGTTTTAGGGGTCGGTTTCGGCGGGATTTCAACGATTTTAGAGCAGCACAAGATCCTGCTCGAACGAGGTCCAAGGCGGGTTTCGCCTTTTGGTGTGCCGATGTGTATCCCGAATATGGCGGCGGGAAATCTTTCGATCCTTTTCGGTGCAAGAGGAGTGTGCGAAACGGTTTCCACTGCCTGCGCTTCTGCTTCGCATGCGATCGCTGCTGCTGCAAGACTCATTCAGAGAGGAAATGCCGACATAATTATCTGCGGAGGAAGCGAAGCACCGATAAATCCGCTTGTTCTTGCCGCTTTTTCATCGATGCAGGCCCTTTCAAAACGAAACGACGAGCCGGAAAAAGCTTCAAGACCTTTCGACAAAGAGCGCGACGGATTTGTTTTAGGCGAGGGGAGCGGCATAGTTATTTTGGAATCTTTCGAGCACGCTCTTTCGCGAAATGCCAGGATTTATGCCGAGATTGCAGGAGCCGGAAGTTCGGCCGACGCTTATCACATAACTTCGCCTGATCCCGATGCAAAAGGTGCTGAAAGCGCGATGAGGGCAGCGCTTCTTGATGCCGGAACGAATGCTTCGGAAGTCGATTTAGTCGTTGCCCACGGAACGGGAACTTTGGCGAATGATCCGATCGAAACAAAGGCGATCAAGGCGGTTTTTGGCGAAAAAGCTTACAAAACTCCGGTCGTTTCAATAAAATCGATGCTCGGGCATACTCTCGGAGCGGCTGCGGCGCTGGAAGCGGTTGCTGCTGTTTCAACGATTGCTGAAGGCGTGATCCCGCCGACAATAAACCTTGAAACGCCTGATCCCGAATGTGATCTCGACTATGTTCCGAAATTGGCGCGTAAAGCAGAAGTAAAATGTGTCATGACCGATTCATTCGGTTTCGGCGGACAAAATTCAGTTTTGATATTTAAGTCTGTAAATAATTGATTTTTCTAAGATTTAATCGCCGTAATTTTCACGGACAAAGTAGTTGTTTCCGATAAGAAGAGCCTCTTTTTTCGCTTCTTCGATATCTGCGAGCATCATTTCTTTTGCAAGTTCTTCGACAGATATTCCGGCTTTCCAGCCAAGCGTTTTTTCAGCTTTCGCCGGATTTCCGAGAAGGATGTCAACTTCTGTCGGACGGAAATATCTCGGATCGACGCTGATAAGCTGCTGACCTTTTTTGATTTTTATTTCTTTGGTAAATTCAGAGAGTTTTGCTTCATCTATCTCTTCAACTACTCCTTTTTCGTCAACTCCTTTTCCAATAAACGCGACCTTTATTCCGACACAGTCGAAAACCATTCTGACAAAATCGCGGATCGATGAAGTTCTGCCTGTCGCGATGACGAAATCATCAGGTCTTTCGTGCTGAAGAATGAGCCACATCGCCTTGACGTAGTCTTTCGCATGTCCCCAGTCACGCTTTGCATCAAGGTTTCCGAGGTAGAGCATATCCTGAAGACCGAGGATTATCCTTGCAGCGGCACGGGTGATTTTTCTTGTGACGAAAGTCTCGCCTCTTCGCGGTGATTCGTGGTTGAAAAGTATTCCGTTGCTTGCGAAAATCCCGTAAGATTCGCGGTAGTTCACCGTTATCCAGTAAGCATAGATCTTTGCCGCAGCGTAAGGGCTCCGCGGATAGAACGGCGTTTTTTCGCTCTGCGGAACTTCGGCAACTTTTCCGAAAAGCTCTGAAGTCGAAGCCTGATAGAATCTCGTCGTTTTCTCCATGCCTAAAATCCTTATTCCTTCAAGCAGACGGAGAGTTCCCAAAGCATCGGAATTTGCGGTGTATTCGGCAGTTTCGAACGAGACTTTGACATGCGACTGTGCCGCTAAATTGTAGATCTCGTCAGGCTGGACTTCCTGCATGATCCGGATGAGGTTTGTCGCGTCGGTGAGATCGCCGTAATGCAGTGTGAATTTCCTGTTTTTATCGTGGATATCCTTGTAAATATGGTCGATCCTGTCGGTATTGAAAGAGGAACTTCTCCTTTTTATTCCGTGGACTTCGTAACCTTTTTCAAGCAGCAGTTCGGCCAGATACGAGCCGTCCTGCCCCGTGATGCCGGTGATGAGAGCTTTTTTCGTCATTTTTGACCCCCGAAAAAACATTGACCCGAAATTTTAAGGAAAAGGGAGGAAAAGGCAAGAATTGCCGCGCCGCCAATTACCTGTCGATATTTCGACATTTCGATATTTCGATATTTCGAGGCGGCGAAACGACATTTCGATATTTCGACATTTCGAGGCGGCGGCGATAAAAATTGCTTTTTTATCATGGTTTTCAATAATAATACGATTTTTATTTTTTGAGGGAATCATGAAAAAATTTCTGCTTATTGTCTTTTGCCTGATATCGGTTTTCCAGCTTTCCGCCGTTGAAGACGCATCTCTTCTGAAATCGGACGAGACTCAGAAAACATACGAAAGAAAGGCGGTCATGGGCTTCGGCGACATCGGCTTCATGCAGGATGCCGTGAAAGTGCCTATGCGCTACTGCGAATACAACGAAAAAGGCGAGGGAAGGTGCGTTCCGTGGACTTTTTCGGTGAATTATCCGCTTGACACAAGCGAAAAGCTGAAAGCGGCGAAGATTTTCTACCAGTGGACGATCACAAACCGTTTCGACAAGATAATTCTTGGCGACAACGTCGCTTTCATGCGGACGAAAGGGGGAGAGGTGAAGATCGATTTAGGAGGAAAGATCCCGACTTTCCGTGCAGGAACGAGCGACCGCGCCACTTTCAGAAGGCATCTGGAGCACTATCTCAATTCCGATGTCAGAAAAGTTTTTGGGAAGCTGCTTGATGCGAGCGCAGAGCAGCGCTATTCCGAGCTTTCCGAAAAAGAGCAGGAGACTTTCATGGTGACAAAGGCGAAGGAGCTCGGTCTTTCGGCGGCTTTTGTCAAAAATCTTCTCAATTCTTCCTACGTTTTCGCGGCTCATGTCGCACCGATCGGCAGCGCGGGGCGTGTTGTCCGCACGCGGCATAAATCGGTTACGACCGGGCTTTACTACAGTTCATTCGATATCGAGATCGAGCTTTCGGTCGATGTCGTTTTCATGATCTACCGTTATAACTACGAGACGAAACGCTTCGAGCATTACGGCGATATCGTGGGTCATTCGGGCGGGATCTCAGGGTCTACCGACACCGCGCTTCAGATAATCCCGACTCCGAAGCAGGTCATGTCTGTTTTCAACGACACTTTCCGCACTGCGATAAAGGCGGCCTCGCTGAACGCAAACTATCAGCTTAAGCAGGATGACAATTTCGCTATTTTCATGCCGGTAAAAAGCAGCGACGGCAAAAAAATCGAAAGCAGTTTCGGAGTTATGGAAGATATCCGTGTCGATCATCCTTTTGAGATCCTTGAAACTGTTGACGGCAAGACTCAGCGCAAAGGTTTTGCAAGGGCTCGTGAAGTTTCTATCAACTGCAACGACAGTGCCGCGCCGACAGTAATCAAAGTGACGAACGGCGATGCCGAAGAAGGCGACCAGCTGCGTGAATATCCGTGGACAGGCCTTTATTTCAATCTCGGACTGGAAGATGATATGGTGTATGCAAAAGGCAACCGCTATTCGGGGGATATCGGAATGATGCTTGTAGCTCCGGGGCTGCATCTCGGCACAAATGTCGATCTTGGTTATGTGATGAACAGTTCTGCTCTCAGTGAGTTCTATCTCAATGTTTTTTTGGATTTTAATGTCGGTCTTCAATCGGAATATAAGGATGAAAACCAAAAGAGTATAGGTGCGCTGCTCTATTGGTTCGGAGGAGGTCTTGGCATTGCAAAAAGATTTTATGCCGGTTCGGCAGGATTTTTCTTTGCACCGGCAATCGACGCTTCTTATCACGGCACTTTGAATGACGGCAGGGATTTTCAGCATTTTGATATAACACCGCAGATCCAGCTTGGTTTCAGCGCAACTCCGAGTTTTGATTTTATAATAAAAGCGGGCTGGAATGTCGGTTTTCTCACAAAGGCTGAATCTAATGAATACAGCATGGAAAAGGTAGATGTTTCAGGCAGCTACTCAGGTTTTGTCCATGGTCCGTATATGTCGCTTGACTTCAACTTCCATCTTCCGATAGTGAGCGCGATGGCGAGAATGTATACGCCTTCTTCAAATGTGTGCAGATGATATGAAATATTTTATGGAGGAAAAAATGAGAAAGTTTTTGGTATTAATGCTTGTTTTGGCACTCTGCCTTGCCGGTTGTTCCAACAAATGCGATTTCAAAAAACAGCAGACTCCGGCTCTTTACGAAGCGACTTTCGTCGAAAGCAGCGGCACCGGCGAAATGATGATCAAGGCGACCGGTATCGGATGCTCGGTCGAAGAGGCACTTGAAGAAGCCAAAAAGACTGCCGTATGGTTCGTTCTTGAAGGCGGTGACAAGCCTATCCTCAAAACGCAGGCTGAAAAAACGAGAGCTTACGGCCTTGAAATGCAGATGTATGCGAATCCGGTCAAATATATCCGCTGGATCTCCGACATAAAATCGAAGAAAAAAGAGGGCGGAAAAACAAAAGTCACCTATCTTTTCAAAATCGATGTCGCGATGATCCAGCAGGAACTCGCGGCTGCCGAAATAATTACTTCAACTGAGGATCTTGGCGAAAGCATGGGACTTCCGACAGTTTCGGTTTTTGCCGACAAAGGTGGTGATTTCGCAAAAACTGCCGTCAGCGCGCTTCAGGAATACTTTCAGGACAATTCTTTCGAAGTTTACAAGGCTGCACAGGGCGACACCGTTAACAAAATCGTTGCCAAGATGGCCGCTTTGGAAGGAGCCGAGACCGATCCGATGCACGATATGGCGCTTTCTTTGGGCACCGATGTCTATGCGAAAGTAAACTATTCAGGTTCCGGCTCGAAGGCCTCCGTTGCAGTCGAAGTTTTTGAGACGGCAAGCGGCAAAATGCTCGGAACGACGACCGGTTTTTCGGCTGAAAGAAGAGTAAGTGACGCCAACGCGCTTGTTCAGGAAGCAGTGAACGATGCCGGTGCGAAAGTTGTGAGCCAGATCAGAAAAGAGTGGATGGAGATGGTAAAAAAAGGAAAACCGTTCAAAGTCGCGGTCCTTTCGAACAGCACTGACGGAGCTGCGGTCGATGAAGCGCTCTATGGTGCGCTCAAAGAGCTTTCGTCAAGGCCGATAAAACGTCAGGCGGGCGGAAAATCGACATTCTCATACATCGTTTATCTCAAGGATATGCCGAACGCTTATGAACTTTTCCAGGCTCTGAAAAAGGCTTACAGCGGTCCGGGACAGCTTGAAAAGGTGAGCGACGCAGGCTCGTTCCTCGTTATCAAAGCGGCAGGAAACGGTGAAATCGAACTTACGATAGAGTAGGAGAGTTATGAAAAATACGCTTTTGAACAATTTGCTGTTTTTGTTGGTGATCTGCCTTGTTTCCTGCACGGTTTCCGCAAAACCGGAAGGTTTCGGCAATGTGAAAAAGGGTGCGGCGGAGGCTTTCGCGGGGCTTGAAGGCGGTGAAAGCGGCGAAGAATCGCTG
>CACZFE010000108.1 GCA_902780365.1 uncultured Spirochaetales bacterium | reverse complement strand
GAACACGGCACCCGATGCGCCGGCAGAGACCGCATACTCTCCGGCATAAATATCAAAACCCAGGGACAGGATGTTCCCCAACAATCCTGAAACAGTATAGACTATCAGAAACCTTACCGTCCCCATATCCTTTTCCACATACCGCCCAACCGCCAGCATCATCACCATATTATTGGTAAGATGTTCAAAATCAAAATGCAAATACATGGCCGTAAAAAGCGGATACCATGCTTCCCTTGATTCCATATAGGGAAAAAATACCGCTCCATGGGAAGCCAGATATTCGGCATTCCCTGCCGTGCCTGTAACGGATTGGTACAAAAACACCGCTATATTCACTACGGCGAGAGCAATACAACCTTTTTTTATCCCGAGATTCTCATCCATTCAAAGTTCTATTTCCTCTCCTTTGAGAAGTTTAGGCAGATACGGAACAAAAGTCGGGTCGAACTCCTCAACTGTTCCCGGCTTGCTGCCCTTGACACCTTCGTTAGAATCGAGATCGAAAACGACATGACAGCCGTCTTCAAGGATTTTATACACGTAAAGATAGGTCGTATGAGGAAAACTCTCCTTTATTCTGTAAAGATTTTTTTCTATTTCATTGTAACCTTCCGCATCCCGCCCTTTTTCGAGGAATTCGTCGATCCTTTCCACATCGACAACGATTGATGCTGCCTTGGTGACTCCCTGAGCGATGTCGGTAAACTTGTCTACAGACACCTGTCTGTAAAGAACGAAACCGGTGACACTCGCCAGAGTTCCGAGAAGTATTTCGGCGACAATGACCATTACAATGACTTTTCTAAGAAGAGAACGCTTGATCGCGCCTTTGTGCTCTTTATCCTCATCCGACGAAGCCGGGGAGAAAAGAAAAACCCATTTGGTATATCTTTTGTAAAAATCGGGAATCATGCGGTAGATGATGATTGCAACCGCTACTACAATTGCTTTGTCGAAAAAGTCAATGGTAATATCGGCACAAAACTCTGAAAACAACTTTGAGGCGCCCGTCAGGCTGTATATAGCGGAAGCCAGAGGAGCGGAAATTCCGACTCCGAAATCCGTACCTTCAAGAAAATATGTAAAAAATGAACCCAGACCGCCGCCGATACATGTAAAAACAACTATTGCAAAAAAAATCTTTCCCGGACGTTCAAAAAATCTTTTCGTGTGAAAAATAGAGGCAAAAACACCTATCAGAATGTTGATTATGCCGTAGTACAGCATTGTGACATCGTAAAATACATTGACGGCATTTGAAAAGAATCCGACTATTACTGCAGCAAGATTTCCTCCGATCATCGCGGCGAGTACCGTTCCGATAGTATCCAGATAGAGCGGAAGTTCAAGACGACGCACCAGACCGGAAACAAGAAAGTTTAATAAAATCGAAAGGATTATAAGAACCAAAATGTTTAAATGGTGTATTGTTTTTGTTTTAATGCTGCTCACACATCCCCCTTCAGTCTAAAGACAAAACGGAAAGAGCCGAAAGCTCTTCGGTTCCGTTCCCTGTCTCAATTTCAACAACCGAAAAATCGTCCGCAAATCCGACGATCCTTCCCTTTTCATTTTTTATCAGATCCTGCGAAAACACTATGTTTTTTCCGATCATCCATCTGATTTTTTCAGAGTATAGTTCAAAAATCTCACTGCTTTGCGCCGAAAAAGCGTAATCTATTTTTTCAACAAGCTTATTCAGAACTTCCCCGCTTGAAACTTCCGCAAATTCCGAAACCGCGGCAGGTTTCCAGACAAAATTTCCGTCCGGATCTTCCGGCATGAAAACATTCACGCCGATTCCGCAGACATAAAACCTTTTTCCGCCAAAATCCAAAATTTTTGCAATAATTCCAGAGACTTTTCTGGAATTGATCAAAATATCGTTAGGCCATTTTATTTTCACTTTGTCAGGCTCTTTCACAAAAGAATCTGCCGCAAGAAACGAAGCAACCGCGCATCTCTGCGGAATGAAACCGACATTAAGTTCGTCAAAAAACGAGAGATAGATGTTCCCGTTGGCAACTGAGACCCACTTTTTCGCGTTTCTGCCGCGCCCGGAAGTCTGCGATTCCGCGACAACAATTCCTTTGCAGACACCTGATTTTATTAAATCTTCGCAAACGTCCATAGTTGAAGTCACTTCTTCAAAACGGTAGATTTTACCGAATCTGTTTTCAGGCAAAAACTCTTCTTTCATTTATTTCAACTCAATCAAAAAATCCTTGACAACAGCCATGTGCTGCATACTTGAAGCGCCGGAATCGTTTAGCTGCGCCGGAGAAAAATATTCATTAAGTTCGCTCTGGCTGTAAACTCGCGTGTCAAAAACAAGTCCGTTTTCATAAATTTTTGTTTTTGTTGAATCTTCCGACGAATAATAAACAACCGGTATCTGGAATTCATGCAGCGGATGATCAGCTAAAACAAAATCGTAGAGCTTATTTCTGTTCCTGTTTGTTTCTGCATCTCCTTCCTCATCAACAGGATCGGGACCGTTGATATAAAAAGTATTGTTTTTGCCGAATCCGCTTGAAGAAACGGCTGTTTCACCGTTGAAATCGCCGCCGACGACATAGTAATATTTATCAGGTTTTGACGATTTGAGTTTTGAAATCTCATCAACAATGACCAATGCTGCTGTCGTCTGGTCTGAAGCGGGGCTTGTGTGAAGATGAACGCTTATCGCGAAGATGTCCTTTTTGCCCGGAATGTCAACGACAGCCCACATCAAAGCACGGTTGTTGATATTGGGATCTTTCCAGTAACCGTGGGAAGTTATCGGGTATCTGCTCACGACACCGTTCGGAATATCATAATCTGCATCATCAACGGCGTAGTAATTTGTTCCGACGATCTTCTGCGCGAACTGTTTGTAGTCGCTTGAGGTATTGCTGCCATAATTCATCTCCTGAACGAGTGCGATATCGGGTTTCAAAGCCTGAAAGATCCTTATTCCGTGCCCCGGATCGTAAGACTGGTTGTTCCCGCTCGTGATGTTGCCGGCAACGATTCTCAGCTGAACGGTTTCTCCGTCGAAATTATCGGACTCCTCGTCCGGAACATCAGTTCCCTCGTCGGTTTCATCATCAGTTTCTTCATATTCAAAATCAAAGTCGTCATCCGAAAAGTGTTCGGAATCTTCGAAAGGAGCGTCGTCTTCATCGGCAAATCCGTCATAATCTTCGCCAATAACGGGATCCTCGTCGCTCGAAGCACCGTGTTCCACACCGTCATCAATATTTTCAGCTGTATCTCCGTCATCCGCAGCCGGATCGGAAGTATCATGCGTTTCAGGTGTCGTATCGGCTGTATCGTCGTCAACAGCCGGAGTGCTGCCGTTTGAAGAACATGCCAGGAAAAAAAACAAAAATAAAACGGAAAAAATTTTGCTGATTTTAGTTACCATTTCGCCAACCTGTAATTGATGATTGAAGTTGTCAGATAAACAAGGAACAGAACTCCGGCCGAAGTAGCCGCAAGCGGGATGACAAATGCCGGACAAACACTTAAAAGAACTGCTGAAGCTGTCAGATAAAGCACTGCATTTATTATAGAAACAAACCAAAATTGTTTTTTTGTCATTTTAGTCGACGCTATGACTCTGAAAACAAAAATGATTCCGACAAGTGTCGAAAAAATAAAGGAAAAAAGAAGATATTTCATTCTCGACGCGGTGTAGAAGATGACTGCATCTTCGATATAAGGATTTGCCTCTGTAATCATGTTTTCCATATTTTTTATCTCATTCCAGCCGGAATAAGGAATTTTCACCGAATAAAGAAAAATCTCCTTGACCGGAAGCACTTCGTAGTCATTGAAAATCGACGAGTCGAAAGTCATACGCTCGCTCTGCACCGAGAGAGAACAGAGTTTTATCCCGGAAAGTGCCTGTTCCACCGGCTCTTTCTGCGTAGTGATTATCGTTACCGGGAAACATTCTGTCAGGTTTTCAATATAGACAAAAAGATAATTCTGCGCCGCAAGAACGATGAAAATAAGCGCGAGGAAAAATATTTTTTTCAAAACATGAATGAAAAAACGCAATTTGCCCAAAAAGCACCTCCAAAAAAACGGATGATTATAAAAAAAAAATAATGAAAGTCCAATATCAAAGAAAGCTACTTTTTTAATTGATTTAAAATTATTTTCTTGTATAATTTAAAGGTGATTTTTTAAGTTTTAAGGAGGTTGCAATTATGAAATTGAAAACAGCTTATCTGGTATTGGTATTTTTGCTTTTCGTTTCCTGCGGAAGCGTTATAGAAGAAGAAAGCAGCAACTATCAGAACGGCGGAAACGGCAACGGTAACGGCGAAATTTCCGACGATGAAGGCGAAGACCTTCCCGATGCGGTCGTAAACGACGAAACTGATACTTTAAATAACGACCCGGCTGAAGACGAACACGGCAATGACGGCGACAACGAATCCAAGCCTGACAAGGACAATGAAAAACCGGACAGCGATGTTCCTGACCTCTGTCCCGATGATTTCGACAAAACCGAACCCGGAATCTGCGGATGCAATGTTCCCGATATCGATAGTGACGAAGACGGAATTATGGACTGTATCGACAACTGCTACCTGGTCGCAAATGAAGATCAGCTTGACAGCGACGGCGACAAAATCGGCGATGCATGCGACAACTGCCCGTTTGACGCAAACAAAGACCAGAAAGACGAAAATCCGGCGACTCCGGAAGGCAAAGTCTGTGAACCCTCAGAAGTAGATCCTGACGGTGACGGTGTCAGAACCGGCACAGACAACTGCCCGAATGTCGCAAACGAAGATCAGCTTGACAGCGACGGCGACAGCATCGGCGACGCATGCGACAACTGCCCGATGGTTGCCAACGTCGACCAGGATCCGGAAGCATGCGCAGGTCCGATCTACAATCCCGATATCGACGGCGACAACGTGCCGAACAACGAGGACAACTGCCCGAGTGTCGCAAACGAAGACCAGCTCGACAGCGACAACGACACTATCGGCGACGCATGCGACAACTGCCCCAACGTACCGAACAAGAATCAGGTCGACTACAACGGAAACGGTGTCGGCGACGCATGCGATAATTTCGCGATAGTTACAGAAGTCTGCGAAGACGTAAACATCAGCGGAACACGCCTTAAACCGAACGTCTACTTCCTGCTTGATGCTTCAGGGTCTATGGACTATTGTGCCGGAGATTCTGACGGATGGACTGGTGCATGTGATTCGGTCGGCACACGTTGGGAGGCCATGATGAACGCCCTCAATTCTAAAGCAAGCGAATTTTCATCAAAATTCAATATCGGAATGGGAACATTTCCCGGCAACAACGGCAACTCTAATTTCAAACAATGCATTGCTTTACAGCCCGATGTAAGTTACAGCGACTTCAATGTATGCAATACAACTCCTAACGGATTAACACCGCTTCCCGAAGCGCTCGCAACAATGAAAAGTGACAAACTCTACAATTTTCCGAATGATGCCTTTTCTTCCGCCAGACCAAAGGTTGTGGTCGTTATAACCGATGCCCAGACTAATACCGACGGTACAGGAGATTTCAACATCTTTACAGCTATAACCAATACACAGGCGCTTGTTGCTGACGGCATAAAGGTTTACTACATGGGAACTGAAGGAGTCAATGAAACAAACATGCAGAATTTAGCCAATGCCAGCGGCACAGGAGGTGTCTGGTATAAAATCTCCAATACAGAGACGATTATCGCAGCACTCAATTCGATCTCGGCATCCATTGTTTCATGTGTCGCTTCGGTAGAACTTGCGGAAGGCACAGATCCGACAAGAATCAGCGTCAGCATAAACAACAACGGCACCCTTGAGCCGGTCGAGAAAGACAGCGCGAACGGCTGGTCGCTGAACACGGCTGACAAGACCGTGACACTCAACGGAACTTCATGCACAAAACTTACAAACTACGCTCAGGTCGATTCGGCGACTGTCGGAATTTCGATCAAAGTCGCGTGCGAAGTCACCTGCGAACCGAGCAACGGCGGAGTTGAAATCTGCGACTACATCGACAACGACTGCAACGGGATCATTGACGACGTCACCGGAGGCTGCGGAACGGGATTGTACGAAATCTGTGGCGACGGGATCGACAACGACGGCGACAATGAGATCGACGAAGGCTGCCCCGCCCCCGGAACTTGTGTTCCCGAACCGGAAATCTGCGATGACAACATCGACAACAACTGCAACGGAATCGTCGATGAAGGCTGCGAAAGCCACGACAACTACTAAAAAACACAACTCCTTAAATTTCTTTCACAAATAATATTTTTCTT
>CACZFE010000107.1 GCA_902780365.1 uncultured Spirochaetales bacterium | reverse complement strand
GCCGAAGTAAAGTGCGAGAACGTAGAAAGTCGTTTCGGTCGAGCCCTGCATTACTGAAACAAGGAATGACAGGAATGAGTCTGGTTCGTTTTCAACGATACTGCACATTATTCCGAATGCCCCGCTGCCTGAAAGAGGCCGCATCAGTGCCATCGGAAGGGCTTCCGCCGGCATTCCGACAAGGCTTGTGACCGGGTTGAGAAGGTTGATCATTATATCCATCGCACCGCTCGCCTTGAACATGCCTACTGCCGCGAAGATCGCGACCATGAAAGGAATTATTCTGACTGCGGTATTGAAGCCTTCTTTTGCACCGCTGCACAGAGTTTCGTAAACTTTGACGTTTTTCAAATATCCGAGCATGAGAATAGCCGTGACGATGACGGGTATCAGCCAGTCAGAAACAGATTTGACGACGCTTGTGAACGAAAGTGCTGCCCGGTTTCGGAGACTGTTGCCGTTATCGCACAATCGGGAGTACGCCTCTGCAGGAGCTTTGTGGCTAAAATAGCGACAGTTGTCGAAACTATTGTCGCGAGAAGCGACGGGATCAGTATCGAAGCAGGGGCACTGGCTCCGGCTGAAGCGCGTATCGTGATCACGCCGAGCGGAAGAAGTGTCACGCTCGAAGTGTTTATTGCAAGGAAAAGACACATCGCGTTTGTCGCACGTCCTTTCTCTCCGTTCAGTTTGTCGAGTTCCTGCATCGCATTGATTCCGAAAGGGGTCGTTGCATTGCCCATTCCGAGCATGTTTGCCGACATGTTCATCACTACAGCGCCGATCGCAGGGTGGTTTTTCGGAATTTCAGGAAAAAGTTTCGACATGACCGGAGCGACGATTTTCGCGAGCGTTTTAAGTGCGCCGGCCTCTTCGAGAATCTTCATCATTCCGAGCCAGAAAGCCATAGAACCGACAAGTCCGATAGCAAGCATGACGGCAGATTTTGATTCATCGAAAAGGGCGAGCGTGAGTTCTCCCGTTTTGCCGAGCCACGCCGCCGAGGCTATCGAAATAAGGATTATCGAAAGCCAGATAATGTTTATCGGTGATGTTTTGTCTTTCATTTTTCTTAATTCAGCATCTGGATGCGCTTGCCGCGTCCGCATGCATCGGGTTTGGTCTGGCACTGCGAGAAGTCAAGCGGCTTGATCTCACCTGTTTTATCTAAGAAATCAACGACCGCATCACGCAGCGAAACTGAGGTGTCAAGACGCGTCGTATTGGCTTCAAGCATATAGAAACCGCTGCCTCCGCGGCCCATGTAGTCGTTTGTCGCCATCTTGAAAAGAAGGTTCGGAAGAAGGACTTCGTAGTTGTCGATAACGACTGTATCGCCTATCTGAAGGCACTTTGTCAAAGCAAATGAATTGTGCTTTTTCTGCAGTTCCTCAGGCGGGTTGCAGTCAAGCTCGACACCGATACCGGCAACCTGGACCTGTGTCCTGCAGCCGCGCGTAGCCGATTTTCTCGCAACGAAGTCAAACAGCGTTTTCAGCTCGTTTCCGCTCAGATACATCGTCGTTATCGAGTTTTCGAACGGGAAGACCTCGTAAAGTTTTTCAAGAGTTATGTCGCCTGTCGGAATGTCGGCTCTGATTCCCATCGAGTTCGTAACGCAAAGCTGCGCCCTGGCAAGTTCATGGTTCATCATCGCCGTTGTCACGATGTTGCCTAAAGGACTGTCGCCGTTGGCCGGGTCGTTCCTCACGATTGTCGAAACCGCGTATCCGACTTTTTTCTGAAGATACTGAGAGTAGTCGAGTCCCTGGACGTAAGGCTTGAGCATGTTCACAAAATCGCCGTTTTCCTCGATTTTATCCGTGATCTCCCGTGTCGTATATTTATGCCAGACTATGCGCTTGTTCTGCACGGCGACCTCAAGTTCTCCCACAGATTTCAGGTTTACACCGCTGTGAACAACGATAACATCCCTTCCGTCAGGTCCATGGAGGACTTTCGGCGGATCAAGGATGACGTGGTGATGACCGCCTAAAATCAGGTCAACGCCTTTGACTTTTTCGGCGATCCTGTAGTCACTGTCCAGGCCCTGATGCGAAAGGACAACGATAATATCGACGATCGGACGAAGGCTGTTGACGTAACTCTGCGTTGTCTCGATCGGGTCGAGGAAGTTGAGTCCCATGCTGCCGCCGACCTGATAACCGGAGTTCAGCGAGCTGTCGTTCGCGACACCGACGATACCCACGGTAAGCCCGCCGGCAAATGCGATGAGATACGGTGATGAGATGTCCATGAGACCTTTGTGACCGTCCGGATCGAAAAGGTAGTTCGAAGCAAGAAGGGGAAATCCGCCCGACTTTCTGTAAGCCGAGACAAGTCCGCCCGTACCGTTGTCGAACTCGTGGTTCCCGATGACCATCGCATCGACACCGAGTTTCTGCATCGAAAGCATTTCGACGTCACCTTTGTAGAGGTTGAATTCCGGCGCTCCCTGAAAAGTGTCGCCGCTGTCGAGATAAAGGACCGGGATGCCGTTTCTCTCGTGTCTTGTCCTGATTTCGTCAATAAGGGTTTTGGCTCTCGCGATACCACCGGTATTGACAAGCCCTGGACGGTAGTCGGCATAGTCGCATTTTCCGTCGCGGTTGATATCTTCGCTCTCTTTTTCGGCTTTGATCATCGCCTGTTTATAAGAAGTTTCATCTTCGTAATTTTTGCGGAGGATCAGCTTCCCGTCTTCACCGCGCCACGTTTTTTTCTGCGCATCGTAGGGATAATCGCACTTTCTGTTGAAGTTGCGGTCGTAAACAAGGGCGCAGTCGTAGGTGTCGCACCAGCCGTCGAAGTTTATGTCCTCGTTTTTGTCGCACTCACCGTTATTGTTTTTGTCCCAGCAGGTGAGGTGCGCGGTCGAATAAGGATCCCAGCAGTCACCGGAACTGCATCCGCGGCCTGTCTGCTCGACCGGATCGTAATCCAGATCCTCTTCAGGGTCGCAGATGTTGTTGTTGTTCGTGTCCCAGCAGCGCTGGCAGTCGAGGATGTCACAGCGGCCGTCCTCGTTGATGTCTTCGATGACAAGACCCTTTTCGATCGAACCTTCTGCGTAGTAACCTTTTTCGATGAGTTCTTCTTTCGTGTAGTAGACATATTTGTTGTTTTCATAGACCTGATATTTGCCGGTCGCACTGTTGTATACGCCGTTGCAGTAGGAGCCGCCGCCGCTGTAATCCAAGTCCCAGCACGGCGGATTGCTCGACTGGAGGCCCATATTTCTGTCGAACATATTGGGTTCCATCCAGAACGGAAGATACTTTCCGTGAGTATCGGTCGTGTGGATGAAAACCAGTTTCTGCGGTATCCCCTCGTCAACAGGAGCTCCGACGAAACTATTGTCAAAGCATGATGTCAGAAGAAAACACGAAAAAAAAAAGGAAACTAAGATCTTGAAAGATTTCATGAAATCCTCAAATACTTCAAGTTACGGAAGAAGAATATCGTTCGCGTCGATAATAAAAATTCCGAGATCGCCGTAAACACCGTCGTAAATACCGCTGATTTTTACTTTGTTTCCGGCTGTTGGTGAAAATGTGACATTGCCGAAACCTTCAGCAAAGAGGCCGTTCGTGAATTTTACTTTGCCTTTGTCGTCAACAGATTCGACTGTAAGTTCGTCGGTGATCTTTACATAAGTTCCTTTGTCGGAATCTTTAAGGCTTGCAGCGGTTTTTTCAACAACTGCGGGAACGGTTTTTCCCGAACCTGTTTTGGTCATTTCGCAAGAAACGTTGTTTTTGCTTCCGATTTCCCACTGTTTGTTTTTGAAAAGAAGAACCTCACCGGTAATCGTGACTTCGTCGCCTTTTGCCGGAGCGGCGTCCGCTGTGGCGTTGTAAATGTAAATTCCGCTGTAGTCGCCCGTGTTGCCGTCGGAAACATAGAAGGAATAACCTTTGCCGCCTTCACTGAAAGTTTTTGTGACGACAGGACTGATTACGATCGCTTTTGTAATTTTGACAGCGGTTTCCTGTTCTACTGTGCCGCTCTGGATAGCTTTGATCGTTGTGGATTCAAATTCAACCGTGGTGTCGGTGTCTGTATCGGTATCCGTGTCGGAATCAGTGGTATCCTCAACGGTTTCATAGTCGCTTTCAGCTCTCGGAGCAACTCTGAAAGCATCGTAGGAGTAAACCAGGATTCCTGTGATCGATCCGAACTCGGTGCCTTTGTTTCTCTTGCCGGGGTAGTAGTAAAGAAGCTTGTCGATAGCGAGGTTGCCGGTGACTTCGAACGCACCGTGGCAGATGTTCGCGTTTGTAACAGTTACATCCTCGACTTTTACGAGGACGCTTTCGTAAGCTTCAGCATCTGCGCCGTGGTTTGCGGTCGGTTCCCATTTGCAGCTTTCTGCGCTTGCCTCGTTCTCTTCGAAAGGAGTCGCGATTTTTGACGTATCCGCGATGACAGCAGCTTCAGGAACGTCTGCGGTGCCGAGCTTTTTGATTTCTGAAATCTCGATCTGCGAACTTTCGTGATATTCGGTGTAGGTTCCTTTAACTTCAAGTTTGTCGCCGATTGCATATTCGTCAACGGCAGCCGTATCTTTGATGAAAACGTAAATGCCGGAATAGGGCTGGGCTTTTTTAATGATTTCAGAAACATAAACGCCTTTGATGGCTGTTTTGTTATGTTCTTCATCCTCTGCGTAGAAAACAGCGGTTACAACACATTCAGGCACTGTAACTTCGGTTTTTTCCGCGATTTCTCCTTTCTGGATCTTCGTGATTATGCCGTTCCCTGCCGGTTCCGTGTCGGAATCATCCGGATTTGTAGTGTCGGCATCGGTGTCTCCGCCCGGGGTCGTGTCAGCATCGCCTGAATCAGGATTGTCGGGGTTGCCGGAATCGGTCGTGTCTGTTCCTTCGCCATGGGTCGTGTCTGTTTCTCCGCAATCCTCTTCATCCGGATTACACTCATCATCCTTACTTGTGGTTGAACCGCATGAAATGCAGAAAAGCGCCAAAACAAGCGCGAAAAAGATAACTGAAAACTTTTTCATCTCGAAACTCCTTAAAAAAAATTATAAAATAAATGAACTGCCTAACCAAAACGGGAGATTATATACAGAATCAAAATTTTTTAAAGGAAAAATGTAAGGATAACTCTAAGAAATTATATTGTTTGCCATTTCCGCGATTATTCCGGCGATATCGTTCTGGTCGAAAAGTTTCTGCTCGCGGCTCGCCATGTTTTTCATGAGTATTTTGCCGTTTGCAGCTTCGTCTTCGCCGATCACGAAAACAAATGAAGCGTTCGCTTTCTCCGCTTTCTGGAGGGCTTTTTTCAACTTTCTGGGTTTGTATTCCGCAAGGAAACGGACATTTTCACTAGTCATTTTTTTAGTGAATTCGACAAGCGGAAGAACTGCCTCGTCGCAGAGAGCGTATCCCGCCGAAAGGGGTGTTTCTTTGTAAAAATCTTCGGGAATGAGGTCGAAAAGACGCTCTAAACCCATAGCAAAGCCTGTTGCCGGAGTGTCGCTTCCGCCGATATCGCTGACAAGGTTGTCGTATCTTCCGCCGCCTGCGACCGCATTCTGCGAGCCGCCTGTTTTCGCAACGATCTCGAACGCTGTTTTCGTGTAGTAGTCAAGCCCGCGGACGATGAACGGGTCAAGGACGAAGGGAACGCCGAAAGCATGGAGCGCTTTCTGAAGTTCCTCAAAGTGATTCTTGCAGTCGTCGCACAAGTAATCGGTCATTTTCGGCACGTCTGTGAAGCGGTTTTTCGGGTCGCACGCCTTGCAGTCGAGAAGGCGAAGCGGATTGAGTTCAAGCCTTGTCCTGCAGTCTTCGCAAAGTTCGTCTTTCTTTGCCGAGAAGTATTCGATCAGCTTTTCGCGATAAGCTGCGCGGCAGTTCTTGCAGCCGATAGAATTGAGATGAATTTCGTAGTCGATCCCGAAGTGTTCGAGCACACGGGATGCGGTAAAGATCATTTCGGCATCCATCTGCGGAGTTTCGTCGCCGAAAATCTCTACTCCGAACTGGTGGAACTGGCGGAAACGCCCTTTCTGCGGCCGCTCGTATCTGAAAAACGGCGCGATGTAGAACGCTTTGAAAGGAAGCGGATAGTTGATCCCGATGCCGTGCTCGACAAAAGCCCTTACGACGCTCGCAGTCCCTTCAGGCCTCATCGCGACGTGTCTGCCTTTCTTGTCGAGGAAATCATACATCTCCTTTTTCACAACGTCCGTCGTTTCGCCGACACCGCGCTTGAAAAGGGCTATCTCTTCGAGGATCGGTGTTCTGAACTCGCCGAAATTGGCCGAAACCATCATCTTTTTGATATCTTCTTCCATTTTTCCCCAGCGGAAAGCCTTTTCGCCGAAGAGGTCGTTCATTCCCTTGATTGCCGAAATCATTGCGTTTCTCCAATATAAACAACAAAAACGGGCGATGGTAGCACAAAAAGCGGATTTTTCAAGCGTAGAGAGGCGACTGTCAGCGCAAAGTTAAAATGTCCGCTCGGGACAAGAAGATTGTGTTGCAAAACATTTAAAAAAGATTATAATTTTACGTTTTTACAGAATGTTCCTTGAATCCTGAGTTTTGTAATCTGTTTGTTTGTTTTTACTTAAACTGTTTTTGGAGGCTGAACATGAAAAAGTTATTTGTTTTGTTGAGTTTAATTTTATGCTTTTCAGGTGCTTTATCAGCAAAATTGATTACACATTTTGAGTTTGAAAACTCACTGGAAGACAGTGTCGGAGACAATGACGGAACTTTTACAAGATCCGGCTCTTCAATTTACAATACCGGCAGGAATGGAAAAGCGCTTGTTTTTAACGGAACCAGCGATTATATGGACGGAACCAGCGATTATATGGAATTTGGTAAAGGAGATTTCGATCCAAGGTATAGCGGGCATTATTCCATTTCAATGTGGGTTCTCTCCACAGAACAGGCATCTTCGCCCAATCATAACAGTTATATCGGGAAACATACTGATTCCGGAGGAAATTCCATTCTTTTCGGTTATTGGGATGGTCAGCTTTCATTCAGGGTAAGAAGCGATATGAAGTATATTTCTGCTGCTGGTGCTGAACCGGAAAATACTTGGGTTCATTATGCTGTTTCTGCCATAGAATATCAGGGAACTACAACAGCTACTATTTATAAAAACGGAACACAGATTTGGAGCGGGGTGTTAAATGACATCGCAGGAACTTTTGATGAGGACGACAAACCATGGGTTCTCGGCATGGATTGGGATAGCGCAACTTCAAAAACAGATTTTTTCAAAGGAAGGATGGACAATGTCCGTCTTTATAGTTGGAATATTACGGCAGACGAAGTTAAGGAAATATACTTGAAAGAATCCGCAAAACTTCATTTGAAAATGGATGAAACAGTTAATGATTCCGCCGGTTCTGTGACTGGAAGCAGGATGAACGGAGCTTTGTTCAAGCAAGGTATGGAAAACCAGTCGGTATATTTCGACGGAGTTAATGATTATGTCAAATTCGGAACCGGAACTACCGATCCTCGCAGTTTGGGAATCCTGGCAAAAAATTATTCAATCAGTTTATGGGTAAAATCCGATTCTCAGGCAAGTTCTTCAAATAACAATGCATACATCGCCAAACATACGGATACGGAAGAAGATGTTTTCCTTTTCGGCTATTCGCTTGACACTTTGTATATAAAAATAAGAAATGGATATGCTAGTATTTCTAGTGTGGCGGAACCAACATCGTGGACTCATTATGTAATTGCTGCAACAGAAAACTTATCAACCTCGAAAACCTCGGTTACGGTTTATAAAAACGGTTCTCAATTGTGGACAGGAACTGTTCCGACTGTAATGGGGGGATTTTCTTCCAACTACAAACCATGGGTTCTTGGCAGAAAATGGGGTGGCTACAGTGATTTTTTTCAAGGTGAAATAGATAATGTCCGCTTCTATTCAAGACTTTTGACAGAAGACGACGCAAAAGCTCTTTACCGCAGTGAATTCAGCGGAGTCAGATATTGCAACACAGATCAGAACTCTGCCGGCTGTACAATAGTGAATGATACCACTTACGATCTCAGTCAGTATTCATGGTTTATCTATTCAGGAACATTATTCAACGGAACACCTCTCTATCTCCCGGTATTTCACACGAGCATTGAATCTATAAAAGTTTCCGAAGGCTGGGAAGCGTATTTGTGTACACAACCAAATCATCAGGGTGAATGTCATTATTACGATGATGGTTTTTATAATTCGCCAAACTTGTTTTTTCCTTCATCCATAGTGAACAATGTCTATTCAATGACAGTTCAACCTTCGTCTTTCAGTGCGGCGAAGAAGTTTTTCGGTTATAAAAGAGCTGACGCCAGCGGAAATTACCCATCCGGTTTTGCATATATTTATGCACTTTCTGATTTTGAAAAACCTACAAAAGCCAACGAATTCAGAAGATTGTTCCTAAACAACTATGATAGATATTATTTTTCCGGAAGTTTGCAAAATTCGATAATAGGAACAAATCGTGCGGCATCTGTTGAATTGTATGGAGAGGTCTATCTATCACTCGCTAATAGCACCAATGGTAGCAAAGAGTTGGTGACTTCACACAACAATTTATCAAAGAATTTATCAACTTATCCTGAACTGGATTTCAGAAATTACTACCACAATGTCACATCTGCTGTTTTGCATTCGTGGATATATAAAGTAGGCAGTGTTGGAGTTTTTATTTCTGACGACATTCCAATATTGGATTATTTTTACTCTTTTTGTTTAAACGGAGTTGCAGAAACAATAAATGAGAATCTGACAAGGGTAGAATGTGTAGGATACAATCCCAATACAAATTCATCGAGCAATCTGCCTTTTTATAATAACGATAGTGATAGCGACAACAATGATATAAATAAATTTTGGGAAAATATTTATGGAGGAAATAAACAAAAGTTTGAAAGATATCCTGACAATTATTCACTTTTGATGCTTTTCGGACATGGGAATTATTCGAATTCTAAGATAAAAATTGGAGTGCCGCACAGATGGGAAAATGTTATAAATGGTACAACTTATTATTTTCCGCACATAGACATATATAGTGACGGCAGCGATTCTTATTCCCAAAACTTGGGCAAACAAAATACACGTTGGATGGAAACCATTGCTTGCCAATCAATGGGGGTTGACAATAATTCGAATAATTGGGCTGAAGTTGGCAATGTTTATTACAATATGCTGAAAAGACTTAATGGTATCGGAGGCTTTAGAAACAATGCATATTGGGGTGCAAATCATCAATTTGATAACCACTGGGCAGATTTAACTTATAACAATAAAACCGTATCAAAAGCGTGGGTGGATTCTTGGAGCAGACCTTACACTCAAACTTCTGGACGAAATGCTCGTTTTTTAACACTTGAAAAATGTGTCTGCTCCGATACAAGTTGCACTGGAACTTACATGAAAAATGATTATTTTTACAATGTTTCCAGTGGGCCGAAAGCAAAAAAAACAGACTTGACAAATTATAATTACTACTGTTTTAGAGATATGGAATCAAATTTTAATGGTGTTCAAAGAAGTTCAAGCAAGTCGTCTCAAGACTATCCCGAAGAATTTTCAATTTATTCCTATAATTCTGCACCTAATTGGTTGTTAGAACAGCTTTTCGATGTCAAAATAGATGAAAATAGTGCCAAATTCAGAGATAATAATAGCTATAACTACAAAGATGATTATTTGATTCTGACTCGAAAAGATAAAAACATTTCAGCTGTTATGAACAGGGAGATGGCTTCGTTTGAAGATGAAGAAGAATCTGAAAAGACGATTTGGGACAAATTCAATGAAGCGAAAGAGACGGCAGAAATTCTGACTTCAATCGAACTTGAATTTGCCGGAATATCAAGAGATGTGAATGAGGCTTTTGAAGTCGGAGGGAACGGAGAATCTCTCGGTAAAATGATAAATTCCGTCATTTTTGTTTTCAGACCAGTAATTAACGGAGTTCCAATTTTTGCAGAAAGTATCGAAGTTGAATATGATGCCGAAGGATTTTATCAGTTGCGCTCAAATGTTCCATATTCTGTATCTGAGACAAAAAGAGGTACTATAAAATCAGAAGAGCAGGTGGAGGAAGAAATATATTCTGCTCTCGGAAAAGAGGAAGAAAAAATCATAGCTTATGTTTTAAGTGAGAATGGCGAATTCATTTTATCCGCTATCGCAAAAGACGATGCGAACGAAACATATTTAACAATTTCATTGGAGGCTGATCATGAATAAGAAAACATTTTTAGCTCTTGTTTCTGCAGTCCTTCTTGTTTTTATCTTTATTGGTTGCGGGAATGACAGCGCTGAATCCGCTTGGCAACCTAAATACAAAAAAGCCGACGAAAGCGCGGAAAAGGTTTCCGAAGATGTTGTAAAGGCAAATAACAAACTCGGATTGGAGATCTTCAGCCGCCTTGCACAGGAAGAAGGCGCAAAAAACATGATGATTTCACCGCTTTCGATCGCGATTTCTATGGCTATGACGGCCAACGGCGCGACTGGCGATGCTCTTTCCGAAATGAAGGAGGTTCTCGGATTCGGCGAAATGGAGATGCCCGATGTCAACGAGCAGTTTGCGCAGCTTATTGCAAGTCTTGTCGAAGCTGACAAGGACATGGTGCTTGAAATTGCTGATTCAGTCTGGATGGACGATGCTTTTGCTCCCGGCGTAAAAGAAGATTTCATTTCCGTTCTTGAGGATTTCTACAAGGCAGCACTTTTCACCGAGGATTTTGAAGATGCCGAGACAGTCGGAAAGATCAATTCATGGGTATCGGAAAAGACTCACAAAAAAATAGATAAAATGCTTAAAGAGATTCCGCATGACACCGTTATGTACCTCATCAACGCTCTCTATTTCAAAGCTGGCTGGTCAACTCCTTTCAACAAAGATGAAACACGCAAAGGTGATTTCAGGCTTTCGGACGGCTCTACCAAAAAAGTTGATTATATTAATGCAAAAGGTTTGGGGGCGCCGGTTCTTTATTTCAACATCAATAAAGAAGAGGGATATTCTGTTGTAAGGATCCCTTACGGCAGAGGCGTTTTTGCATTCTACGGAATGACATCTACAGGTAGTGTTGATGATTTTATTGCAGAAATTGCTGAAAACGGCATTGATTCCTATTTTGAAAACATACTTCCGTATCCAGACTATGAGCTGCAGTTTCCGAAATTCAAATTCGCTTACGAAAAATCTCTTAAGGATACTTTCAAAGCTCTCGGAATCGGACAAATTTTTGAAGGCGGATTTGAGAATATCAGTAATGTTGAAGGTCTGCGTGTCAGTGATCTCCGCCACAAAACTTTCATAGAGGTCAATGAAGAAGGCGCAGAAAGTGGAGCTTATGCCTATGTAGAAGAAGAAACAACAGGAGATGTCTACACT
>CACZFE010000106.1 GCA_902780365.1 uncultured Spirochaetales bacterium | reverse complement strand
CTCTCAAAAAGCGGGATTTTGAATAAAAAACAGATCTCTTTATCGGAATCGCCGGAATGCGTAGTCCATGAAATCGGATATCACATTCCGCAGATAAAAAAAGACGCAGTTGATCCGCTTTCGCTGACTTTGATGCTTTCTTCGGAAGAAAAAAGCGATCCCAGAATTGCCAAAACCATAGAAGAAATGCTGGAGGAATACGTATGGTAAAAAACAAAGCGGCAACGCTGACTCCAAAGACATAAAAAAGCATAGAAATGATATCGTCAGAATAGTTGCCGGAACTTTGCTGGAAAAATGTGCTTTGCCGGAAGAAGTCAGAAACGACATGAAGCAGTTCATCGATTCTTTTGAAATGTCAGAATCTGAACTTAAAAATCTGAATATCAGAGGGGTGAAATCAACAGATATCAAGAGTATCCTGGAAGATATCTTTCTCTGAGACAGATGATTACTATTTACTTTATCTCTTTAAGCAAAAATTTGAGTGTAGAGATATTCGCGCGGTTATAGACATCCGTTCCGCCGCCCGCGCCGTTGGTATAAAGCTCGAAATGCTTGAAATATGACATGTTGAAAGCGTCTCTTATTTCAGCCTTGTAGGTTTTTCCGCTTGTCAGTTCCACTTCAACGAACGATGATTCGCCCCATCTGTCCCAGTTGTCAGCTCCCAAATGAGGCATGAAGACCGTTTTTTCCAGAACAACATTGCTGTTTTCGTCAGTAATTTTAATGATTTTGTTGCATGAAGTGATACCTGTGTCTATCGGGCGTCCGCTGCCGTATTCAAGCGTGACGATGTAAGTCCCGCTTGTCTCCGGCTTGATATTTGAAACGGAAAGCACGTCAGCAGGTGTTCCCCAGTCGGCGAAGTGTGCTCTTCCGTGGTCTGAAGCGTTGGGAGTCTGGTCAAATTTACCGGCATCGGCCCAGAACTGCATTGTCGTTCTGTTGAACCCTTCACCCCAGTAGCAGACAGGATTTGAGTGGTGGCTCTCCCAACCTTCAGAATTTACCGCAGCGACGCTGTAACAGTATGATTTTGTTGAATGATCTCCGGAATTTTCATCGACCCACGAAGTCGTATGGACGTTTGACGCAACTTTTACGCCGTCGCGGTAGATGTTGTATGAAACGGCGTTTTCCGAAGCAGAGAAAGCGACTTTCAACCTGCCGTTTTCCAGCGTCACGCCGTAAGGATCAAGCGGGATCGTTACAGGAAGCGGCGCCCAGCACTTGTTCGGGTTGGCGTTGCAGTCAACAAGAGTGAGCGTTCCAGTTTCGTCCGAAAGTTCAAGTTCCATTTCGATTTTACTCTCTGCTTTCAATTCACTGACACTGAACGGATCTGTTTTCTCGACGCCGTCAAGTTTCAGCGATTTGAGAACATAAAAACCTGCTGTTTCGGAGTTTTTCTGCGGAAGTTTGATTTTGAGTTCAAGCGTTTTTCCTTTGAATTTCAGGTTTTTGAGAACTATTTCGCTGCTGCCGGCAAAGAATGTGTTTCTCAAATTGACCGGAATTTTCGGAGAGAACGTAAACTGTATCAAACTCTGACTGCGGCCGAAAATCGAGTCGAGGACCATCGAAAGGAATCCGGCGACGCTCCAGAGCTGGCGCCTTGAATTTACGACAGGGCCGCTAAGCTGCGGGAAAGTCGCATCCTCATGCCATGCATCGAGAGTCAGGAACTCAAGATTTTCCATGTTCGAGAGGTTGAACGCCGCACCGCGGACTAAACTCATGAATGCGTTTTCATAGAATTTGTCGTTTCCCGCTTTTGCCGCAGCACGCAGGCCGTAAGAAGTTACAAAAGGCCAGATAGCGCGGTTGTGATAGATTTTCGTATCAGGTTCCTGCGGGAAAATTACTGAGGGACCGGCTTCCGTCATCGGATATTCTTCAATAATTTCCTTAATTTGAGTTTCGTCAGCAATTCCTGAGAGAATAAGAAGAGAGAGTCCCAAGAGATCCCTTTTGCCGACCGGCGAATCGTCAAGGAAAGTCGTTTTCATAGTTGAAAAAGTCTTTTTGTCGGCAAGATAGAAAGCTGATTTTATTGCATTTTTAAGATTTTCAGCCTGAGTTGTAAATTGAGCCGCCTCGGTCGCCTTTCCGAGTTCTTCCGCCATAGATGCTGCAATTGTCATAGCCATATAGTGAAGAACATTCGTCGAAAGAGTCTTCGACATGCCGATGTGCACAGTATCCGAGGCAGTCCATTTCGGATAAGTCTGCTCTCTCCAGTCAAGGAAAGACTGCTCACCGCGGTAAAGACCGTCTTTTTCATCAAAAACATGTATTCTGTCGGCTTCCAGAGTGTTCTTTATCGCTTCGTAGGATTCAGACAGGAAATTATCGTAGTCGCTTCCGTCAAGGTTTACGAGAGTCTCCAAGGCTCCTATCGCCCAGACTACACGGTCGGTACTGACGGGCCACGAGCCGCCGGAACCGGTATCCTGAACTATCTGCATGTTTCCGCCGCCGACAGCACTTTTGCGTTCGGAAATCTTGAATTCAAGCGAATTTTTCGACTTCTGCGGCTCAAGAAAAGCTATTCCGGAATGAACAGCATAAGCAGTATCGCGCGTCCAGACATAATGCCAGTTCTCACCGGTCTCAAAGCAGTCGCAGTCTACAGGATTCCCGTTGTTCATGCTGTAGTCAGTGATCGCAGTGACCTTGTTTTCGTTAAGTTCAGTTATCGCAAGAGCGAAAAGTGCGTCAAGCATGATGTTTCCGCTGCGAAGAATAGGACTTCCTGCAGTTTCCGTGACGACCCTCTGCTTTGATGCGGGATAGTTGTCGCGAAGTTCGGCATTCGTTGTCAGAGTATAGGTCCTGAGTTCGTCACCAGTAAAAGAAACCGTTCCGACTTTGCCGTTCCATTCGACTCTTGAAGTATCGTAAACTACAGGATCATCGTCTTCATCATCAGATTCTGTGTCGCTGTCGGGCTCATCGTCGTTTTCCGGAGTATCGGTATCCGGCTCTGCAGGTTCCGTGTCAGTATCATCAGCGCTTTCAGGAACATCCGCATCCGGTTCATCAGCATCCTGATCTGAATCCGCCGGCTCTGTATCCGGATCATCGGTATCAGAATCTCCGCCTGCCGGTTTTGTGTCCGGATCATCTGAATCCGGAATGTCTGCATCCGAAATGTCGGTATCCTGATCATGGTCTCCGGTATTATCATTTTTCGAGCCGCCGCAGCTGAACATAAAAATGGCGGCGAACATAAGTAAAAAAAGTTTTTTCATAGCGTTCACTTATTGCTGTTGATAAAAAAATTAAAGTTGAATCCTGTGCCGTTTTCATCAGCTGAAGAAGCAAGGAAACCGTCTCTGACGATAAAAACAAGGACCAGTACAAAAATCATGATACCGAGAAAAAGATACGGTCGTTTGATAAAAATCCCGACACAAAGAAAAAGAGCGGAAATTATGGCGTAAAACATAAAACCTTCCTCCACGTTGATGAGGGCAAAGGAAAGCCCCGTCATGGCAAGCAGAGTGATAAGATTCCACCATACCACACGCCTTTTTTCACTTTTTCCCAGGATCATTTCTCTTTTTTGCCCGCCTTCTCGGCAAGTTTCGCGTTAAGTTCCCTTATGCGGCCGGTAAGGACCCTGATAACACCGAGAGCGACCTCGTCGCGCTGCTTCAGTATTTCGAGGAAATCGTCGCTTTCCATTTTGAGGACAAGGACATCGTTTTTCGCGATAATGTCGGCACTTCTCGGCTGGTTGTCGATCAAAGCCATTTCACCGAATCCCGCACCTTCTTTCATTACCGCGACAACGTTTCCGCCGGCAACGACCTCGACTTCACCTTTTACGATCATGAAAAGCTCTTTTCCGAGATCGCCTTCGTTCACGATATACTGTCCTTTTTCGAAAGTCTCCTCTTCGAGCAGAGCAGCGATATCGGCAAGGACTTCGCCGGGGATATCGTGAAAAAGTTCAATGTTTTTAAGAGCAAGCACCCTTTCAACTCGTGTAAGCATCTTTCCTCCTATGCTTCAGGTTTCAAAACAGAGCGGGAATATTCGCAGAGATACTCATCAGTATCGTTCAGAAGATAGTGAGCGTCTGTTTTGGATACCATTATGTTGATGTAATTCATCGCATAAAGCGCGGCTTCGCGAACTATCGGGCTCGGGTCATACAGGAACATCTGGATCCTGCCGTAGCTCCCGGTAAGATGTTCGTGAGCTATCGCATAAAGCGTTACACAGCGTACCCATTCGGAATCATCCGAAAGAAGAGTCTCGATGATATCGGCAATTTTCAGCCTTTTTACACTGAAAAACTGGTAACCAAGATTAAGTTTTTCCTCCTCAGTCCTGCTCTCAATCAAAGGAACGATTATCGGTCTGATATCCTTGTCAACGATATTGTCGATGATCTCGAGAGCGTTAGCGCGCTGGGAGGGCAGAACGAATTTTCTGGTTATGTTGAAATAAATGTTGTCAAAGAGCGAATTGCCGTACATCAGTGAAAGTATTGAGAAAATTCTCTGATAGCAGTTGGCAAGCTTTGTTGACATGACATCGGTCAGACAGTTCGTCTTCAAGTTCTTGCGAATCTGGACAGAGAAGTAAAGTGTCTGGAAATACTGATAGATCTCCCTCAGAAGCAGAACTTTGAGAGGCTCTTTTTCAATAGAAGCCTTTTCGATTTTGGATGCAAGTTTCTTCAGGCTGTTGAGAACAATATTGCGCAACTCGTCGCTTTCGGTGTCAAGCGAGATGGAGAGCAGCCTGAAAGATTCGGGAGAATAGATGTCGCCCAGCATTTTCGCGACCTCGCTTTTCAGGCGGTAGCTTTCAAGTTTGTTCGAAAGAATGTCGGCAGCAGGTTCCAGAATCTTTTCGCCGAATTTCGAAAGCACTTTCGCAGCGTCAAAACTGACTTCCCTGTCAAAAAGCATGTAAAAAAGTTTCGGAATAAAGACATTGGAGTTTATCTTCAGAGCAGCGTTGACCGCAGCACGTCTGACTACCGGACTGGAATCGTTCAGAAGCGAGAAAAGCTGCTGATCCATGTTTTTCTGCCCGAGTTCACCGAGAATATAAGCCGCGGCAGCCCTGTCGGTCGCGTTTTCAGATTCCAGAAACGACTTGAGATAAGATCCGGCAGTCATAGCACCTACGACTCCGGCATATTTGATAAGGGCGATTACGGCCGATTCCCTTATCGAAATTTTCTCGCTGTCAAGGAAAGGAGAAATAAATTTCACCGACTTGTCCATCTGGATATAGCCGTATGTCAGGATCGCCTCTCTAAGGACTTCTTCATCAGGATCATTGAACAATTTCAATATGTTATACGTATTATACCTACTTTCCATGCGGCGCATGAGTGAAAGTATCTTGACCTTGATTTTCGGCGTAGCTTTGGAAAGAAGAGCGACAAAATCACGCCCCAAAGCCGAATTTCCGGAACTTTCGACCATGTCGATAGCCATAGCAAGATCCTCGTTATCGCCGCTTTCTATTGCCTTCTGGACAATGCTCTGAAGGACATTGAGCTGCATCGTGAGCTGATTGGTGCCAAAACGTTTTTTCTTGATGTTGTCGATCAAAACCGAAAGATAGCGGCTTCTGATCCCGACGATCGTTCCGAGCCAGAGAATGCCGATAACAGTGACGATCCATGAGATCAGCTTGACATCGGAAGAGACGATCCCCGCTTTTCCGAGATAGCTTACGGCAAGAAGAATAAAGCCCGAAACACCGATGAAGATCGGTTTGACCATGCCGTCGATTATCGCTTTCGTCCTGCTTTTTATTTTCGGGTCGAGCGGAATGTAGAGAAGCTGTATCGCCGCGTCGTTTATAGTGTATCTGAACGCGCTGTCACCAGATTTAGCCATCGTTATCGCGACAAGAGGAGCCGCAAGACCGAACATTACAAGATCCGGCGGGACCGAGATAAAGAAAATCGAACTCAAAGTGAGGATCGCCGGAAGTATTCCCAAACTCATGAAAATACTGAATTTAAGCAGACGCGATGTGGCCACAAGCTGGAAAAAGAGCGAGAAAACGCCGCCGAAAACGGAGTATACGAAACCGAAGTAAGCGGCAAGCTTCTGCGGATCGGTTATCGTGTCGGAAGCAACGATCTTGAACTGGTAGTCTACAAGCGTTACGACAACGTAAATCAAGGCTATCATTATCGCGATGTATTTGACATAAGGTGTTTTGGAGATACTTACCTGCGAAGCCGCGGCAGCCGCTGCCTGTTTCGGGGTGAGGGTCTTTGAAACGACTCCTCTCTGCAGACGGCTCTGATACTTTTTGCCCATAAAACGGACAATCATGATGCAAAGCGCCATGCAAAGAGCGTTGATGAAAAGGAGATATCGCCTCGCGGGAATCAAGCAGTTCGTTCGTGAACGACCAGAACTGGAACATCATGAACGCGCCTAAAAGCTCGATAAAAATGTAAAGTGAGCCGAAAGCGGCCGAAATCTCGTTGTTCACAAGCCCGACGAATATGAGAGTGAAAACGATCCCGATCGAAAAAGTTGTCGTTATGAGCTTGTCCATCCGGTAGAAAGAGCTTCTTTTCGTGTAGAAGAAAGTCGCCGTAGAAACGAGGATCGCGACACCGATATACATGAACGAAAGCATCAGCCTGTCGCCTTTGTATTTGTTCAGGAAAAGGGTGTCTCTGACGATGCGGCCCATGACCATGATGGATGTCGCCAGAAAGTTGTATGCAAAAAGCAGTAGCGCACGGTTCCTTTCATCCGGATTGTTCATGCTGAAAGCTGCAAAAAGCCTTTTCATATTATCCCTCAACAAAATTTATCTGTTTCATCGCCTCGAAAATGACCGCCGTCGCCGCGCTTGCAAGGTTCAGGCTTCTCACTCTTCCGTCAAGCATCGGAAGAAAGCGCGTCCTGTCACGGTATTTTCCGAGAATTTCATCCCCCAGTCCCGCAGATTCGCAGCCGAAAACAAGATAATCGCCGTTTTCGTAGGAGACTTTGTCGTATCTCGCAAGCCCTTTCTGCGAGAAAAAGTGCATTTTCGAAGTGTCGTTGGAAGCAAAAAAATCCTCTTTTGAATCCCATTCCGTGATCTCGACAAATTTCCAATAGTCAACACCTGCCCTCTTCACTGCCGCGGTATCAAGCTTGAACCCGTAAGGTTTTACGAGGTGGAGCCTGCATTTCTGCGAAAGCACGGTGCGCGCGATATTGCCTGTATTCTGCGGAATTTCCGGATTTATGAGAACAACTTCGAACATGGATTCCCGACTCAAAAATCAAAAACGGAAAATTATACTGTTTTTCAAAGAAAAACAAAGTTTTCACTTTAAAATCCGCCGACACCTATTGCAGCGGAAAACTTCAGCGAATTCTGCGTTATGTCGTGCGATACTCCGACCGATATCGCGGGAAATGCGAAGTTTTTGAGATAGACTTTGATTCCGGTCGAATAGCCGAAATCCATGACTGGCGAACCGCCGAAATCCTCGCCCAGAAACTGTTCGAGAAGGGCGAATGCCGAAATTACGAAATACTTCATTTTGTAGATGCCGACTTCAAGTCCGAGGTCGATCCCGGCCATTTTCGCGCTGTGGAATTTTTCGGGCATGATCGTCGTTCCTACGACCATCTGCGAAGGGAGCAGTGCCAGCGGCAGATACTGCGAATAGTAGCCGGCATAGTGCGTGAGAACACGCAGTCTTTTCACAGGAAGCGGTTGCTGGATAGTGATCTCGGCGTCGAACGAGCGAGCCCTTGCGCCGGTAGTCAGAAAAGTCACGTCGCCACCTATCCTCACCGATTTTTCCGACATGAACCACTCGTTGAGCTCGGGGATCGTGAAATCCCAGCCTCCTTCAATAGTAACAGCGTGAAATGATTTAAGTTTTTCTTTATATTCCGTATATTTTTCATTAAATTTGATGTGTGTGTAGTTGTAGCCGAGGCCGACAGACAGTTTTGAATGTTTTGTGATTTTGTCGCTCACTGAAACATTTGCGCCGCCGCCCATCGTGTCGTATTCAAGCATTTTTTGGTCGCGGCTGTTTTTTTCCTCACGGTCACGGTGCGTAAAAGTTCCGCCGACCGAAAAACCTGGATGCGCCGCATCGAGCGAAGGGCGCGAATAAGCCATGAGAGCCATCTGGATATTTTTGGAAAAAACTCCGCCCACAAGATAGTTGTCCCTGATCCCGAAAGCGTTCGTGTCCATGACGAAAGCTCCGCCCATAAAGCCCTGGTCCGACGAATACATCAGGAAAGGTATCGGCAGAAACGAAAATTTCTCCTTCACTTTGATATTCAGAAAAGATTTTCCGTTTTCATCCTTTTCGAGTGTGACTTTTATCTCGGAAAAAAGCTTGAGTTCTTCGAGGGCGACCTCGACTTCGTGCAGATCCAGAGAGGCCGCCGGCACTTTCGAAAACCTTTCTAGAACCGTCTGCATATACGATTCTTTCGTCTTTTTGAGTCCTTCGAATCTGATTTCCGTGACTGCCTGTTCAGTTAAATCCTGCGGAAAGATCTCGCTTACAAAAGAAAAAATTATGAAAAAAAGTAAAAATCCTGCAAATAAACGCATGTGGAACGTGTCAACAACGGATACAGCTATTTCGAGCCGAATTTTCTCTTCGCTCTTTCAAGATCTTCGGCATCGTCGATCTCGCACCACATCTCTTCGGGAACTTCGACGACTCTGAAATCGCATTCCCTGAGATACATCAGGCTTCCCAGCACTTT
>CACZFE010000105.1 GCA_902780365.1 uncultured Spirochaetales bacterium | reverse complement strand
TTGTGCTGGATGACGATGAGGGCGCCGGTCTTTTCCGCCGACATCGCCCGAACGGCCTCCACCAGCTCTTCCGCGCTCTGGGTGCCCATCTTCTCTTCCTTGATGCCCATAATGCGGTTGAACAGCTGGCTGGTGCGGCGGGTAAGGCCGCTCTGGACGGCGAAGCGGTTCAGCAGGTGCCGGATTTCCGGCTGGAAGAGAATGATGAGGGCCAGCACACCCACATCCAGGAGGGTGTTCAGCAGTACGGTCATCATCCGCATATTGTCCAGGGGATCGATATTATCGATGATGTACCGGTTATTTACAGCCTCGGAAATCTTTGCTTCGGCGGTACAATCAATCTGACCGGATATGATGCTGTCATTGCACGGGTTTATGTATCCTTCGGGAATCAAAACCCCGAAACAAAAATTGAGCTGATCCCGATTCAGACCAGCTCACGGTCAACAGATAAAATCAATGATTACCGTCCCGTTCCTGCAGAAGAAGCGACAGCGGCCACTATCCTGAAAAACATTCAGTACGATACCGGTTTTCTGGTTCCGTAATAAATATAATATGTGCATTCCAGGCGTCCGTTATAAAGACGCCTCTTTTTGTCTGCGCGAAGGCCAAATGCCCGCTCAAAACCGGGATCGGAAGAAATTGCACACAGCGACCAGGAAGGATGCCGGTTTTTCAGAGCGTGCAAATCACGGTACAGGGTTCTGGATGCCGCCTGATCACTCAGCCGTTCCCCATAGGGAGGATTACAGATAAAAACACCGTTTTCAGAAGACAGGCTGACCTCCTGAAGGGGAAGAACGGAAAGTGAAATCCGACCATCCAGACCGGCCTGATGCACATGGCGTAAAGCGAGCTTCAACGGTTCCGGATCAATGTCCGAAGCTGATCGATCGAAGGAGTTTCCCAGTTGGAGAAATGCCCTTCGGAGAAGCTGCTGCATTGTTTCAGCATTCCGTAGTCAGATATTTTTGTCGACCAGAGAAGTCCGGTTGAGGAATCCTTGCACGGAACAGAATCTCCGGGACTGCATTCGTTAAGTTCAACGCACTCTACTCCGTTCCAACGGAATCCGTCTTTACAGACACAGGTATATTTTTTTCCCGATTTGGGGATACATTCTTTTAAAGTCTCCGGATTTCCGCACGGATTGGATTCGTACTTGTTCGGGAGACACGGGTTGACGCACTCGTTGCAGTACAGCAAGTCGCTACATGAGACCCAGAAATAATTTTTCTCGCATTCACAGACATAACGTCCGTCTTTTTTTTCACAAACGCCTGTCGAATGTTCCTTGTCATCGCACGGATTGGGATCGCACAGATCAATGCATTTCAATTCCTCATCTTCCCAGACGAATCCATATTCGCATTCGCACTCGTATTCATCGTAGCCCGACGCTGTGCAGACGCCTGTAGAACCGGAGATGCTGCAAGGGTCACCTTCACACGGATCTACGCATTTTTTTTCGGCTTTGCGCGGATCCCAGAAATAATTTTCCTCGCATTCGCAGATATAATATTGGCCACCCCAGCCGTCTTCTTCGCAGACTCCTGTTGAATGTTCCTTAACTTCGCAAGGATTAGGTTCGCAGCCTTTTTTGTCATTTTTCTGGCAGCCTGAAACCGAAAAAATCAAAATCAGTGCTAAAAGCAGAAAGAGTTTTTTCATTTCGCGGTCTCCGTACCAAAAAATCGAATAATTTTAAAGAGAATGGCGTTTTATGCAAGATTTCTTTAGGAGCTTTGTGGGCGAAAATTTCTCAAAACTTCCGTTTTCTTGCAAGGTTTCTTTAAATTTATTAAGGTAACGGGCTTTTTTGAAGCATGTTTTTTTGGGAAGGTTTAAAATTGTTGAAGTTTTTTAATAAATTTATCCGCAATTTAGTTGATTTTCTGAGGTTTTCGGGAGAGTGCTGCCGCTGGCTTTTCGTGCCGCCTTACAGAATCGGGCAGATCGCGGAACATATCGAAAGGATCGGCCTTCAGTCGATCCCTATTGTTGCGCTTTCGGTTTTTACGACGGGCATGATCCTTGCGCTGCAGCTCATCAACATCATGTATATTTTCCGTGCCGAGACTTTTGCGGGAGCGGCTGTTGCTATCGCGATGAGCCGTGAACTTGCGCCTGTTGTAACTGCTATAGTCCTGATCGCGAAAAACGGGTCTGCGATGACGGCTGAGATCGGAAGCATGCAGGTCACGGAACAGATCGCGGCGATGGAAACTATGGCTGTGAGTCCTCTGCGTTATCTTGTTGTGCCGAGAATTTTCGCCTCTATCCTTGCTTTTCCGGCACTAACTGCGATAGCGAACGCGGTCGGAGTCTACGGCGGATACTTTGTTGCGGCTTATGTCATGAGCGTAAACAGAGTCGCCTACAACCAGACGATGTTTTTTTTCGTCGATCCGGATGACATCTGGACCGGGCTCATAAAAGCGGCGGTCTTCGGCTTCATCGTCACGGTGATATGCTGTTACCACGGCCTTAGGACGAGTGGAGGCGCGAAAGGTGTAGGCAGGCGGACGACGGCGGCGGTTGTCCTTTCGACGGTTGCCATTCTTGTCGCCGACTATATAATGACTTTTATGTTCATCAGATTTTTGGGAATGTGATGGCGGAAACGATTGTCAAAGTCAGAAATGTTTTTAAATCGTTCGGGGAACACAAGATCCTGAACGGAGTCGACCTCGATATCGAGGAAGGGCGCATCACAGCCGTTATCGGCAAGAGCGGAACGGGTAAAAGTGTCCTTCTGAAGAACATAATCGGGATCATGAAACCCGATAAAGGGGAGATTTTTTTCCGCGACAAGGACATCGTGAAAATGAATAAAGAAGAACTTCTGGAAATAAGAAAAAATATAGGTTATCTTTTTCAGGATGCTGCGCTTTTTGATTTTATGTCGGTTGAGGATAATATTAAGTTTCCGCTGGTCGAGCAGCTGGGGATGAAGGAAGGCAAAGAACTTTCCGGCAGAGTCGCCGAACTGCTTGAGCTTGTAGGGCTTCCCGGGACTGAAAAGAAGTTCCCTTCCGAGCTTTCGGGAGGAATGAGGAAAAGAGTCGGTCTTGCGCGTGCTATCGCCGTAAAGCCGAAGATCGTCCTTTTCGACGAGCCTACGACGGGGCTTGACCCGATTCTGGCGGAAAGTATTGATGAATTGATAGATATGGTTAACAAAGAGTTGAACATGACCTGCGTTGTGATAAGCCACGACATCGCTTCGGTTTTCAGGCACGCTGACAAAATCGCGCTGCTTTACGACGGCGTGATACAGTTCTGCGGAAAACCCGACGAGGCTTATGCTTCTGAACACGAGGTGCTGCGGCATTTCATTTCCAATTCTTTCAGAAAATTCGGGGCTGAGACGAGATGAACAGAGCTGTTAAAATAGTGATTTTCTTTGTTTTGTGCTCGTGCTGTGCCGGAATCTACATCTATAAATCGGCTGATTTTTTCGAAGGCGACACAAAAACTTACTATGCGCTTGCCGACGACGCTATGGGGCTTCTGCGTGACAGCGATGTTCTTGTTTCGGGTGTCGTTGTCGGAAAACTCGACAAAATCGGGCTCGAGAACGGAAAGGCGAAGTTTACGCTTAAAATCTCGAAGGAAGTTCCTCTTTACGAGAACGCAAAGCTCGAAAAAGTGATGGAAAGCATGCTCGGAACGAATGTCCTCGTTCTTGCTCCTGGCGACAGTTCGGCTCCGCTTTTGAATGAAAACGACTACATAAAAAATGTTAAAACCGATTCCGGAATGTCTGCTACGATGAGCAAGGTTTCCGAAATTATGGAAAAAACCGATGCTCTGATGGAAAAGGTCTTAGAACGCGAAAATCAGGAAAAACTTAATAAAATCATAGATATGCTTGTGAGAACAACCGAAAATACGACGCAGAATGTGGAAGGCAGCATGAAGATGCTTTCGTCGGTTCTTAAGGATATGTCGGAAGTTATGCAGAAAGTGAACGCAAAAAGCGATGCTGAAATGGAAAAACTTTCGAAAATACTGGAAAATACTCTCAAAGTAACAGACAGGATCGCAGAAATTTCGGACGGAAAGGATGAAAAGCTGAACCAGACTCTCGACGATCTCAGAAACAGCCTGAAACTTATTGCAGACGAACTTGCCGCTTCCCGAGGAGCGATGCAGGATGTCCGCGATATCACTTCGAATGTCAACCAGATAACCGAAAAAGTGGCTAACGGCGAGGGAACGGTCGGCAAACTTCTCACTGACGACAAACTTTACGAAGACATTGTGAAGGTTTCTGACAAACTCACCGATTACGCCGATACGCTGCTCGGAATGAAGGTTTACGTTGACGCACACTCGAACTACATGGTTTTCAGCAACTCGTTCAAAACCTATTTCGACATTACTTTGCAGCCGCGCAAAGACCGCTTTTATATGCTCGGTGTTGTCGATGATCCGCGCGGCAACGTTTCGCATACTGTGACCACACACACGACCGATGTGGACGGCACGACATACATCGTCGAGGATGACAAAACAGTCGTTTCCGACAAGCTGAAATTCAATCTTCAGATAGGCAGGATCTTCGGTCCGGTCGCGCTCAGAGGCGGTATTTTTCAGAACAAGGCAGGCTTCGGGATCGACTATGTTCCGTGGAAGTATATTTCGCTTTCGGCAGAAATTTTTGATTTCGCAAGCGGCGGTGCTCCCCAGCTGCGCGTTCAGGGTCTCGCACGGCCTCTTCTCTGGACAATGGAGCCTTTCAGCTGGCTCTACATCACTGCCGGCGGTGAAGATCTGATAAACGGCCAGCGTGACCTTTACTTCGGTCTGGGCTTAAGATTCGACGACGACGACCTGAAAAGTATAGTTTCATCCGTTCCCAAACCATAAAAAACGGTAAAAAATGCGTCCTGAAATAAAGAAAATAGTCATAGATCCCGAGTTTAGAAACGCGGAACTTCCCCATAAAATCGCGGAAAATCTGGGACTAAAGCCTGAATTTATGACGAAAGAGGAACTTTTGGACGAAATCAGGCGGAATCCGGGGCAAGATCTTTTCAAAACTGCCAAAAAAGTGCTTTTTTTCACCGAAAACAAAGGGCGTTTCCTCAAAAAATGTCCTGGCAGCAAAGGCGTCGTCTGCTGCAACTACTATACGATAAACAGTGTCACGGGATGCCCCTACGACTGTTCCTACTGCATACTTCAGCATTACATCGGCAACAATCCGTTCATCACGGTTTTTCTAAACAAGGAAAAGGCGATAGAGGAAATAGAAACTTTTCTTGCAGAGAACCGTTTTCTCCGCGTGGGAACAGGGGAACTCGCTGATTCCCTGGCGCTCGATCATCTGCTTGACGAAAGCGGATTTTTCATCGGAGAGTTGAGCCGGCGTTCGCTTTTCGACAGGGTTCAGTTCGAATTCAAGACAAAATCTGCTGAAGTCGAGCGTCTGCTCGAAGTGAAAAAACTTTACCCGGAAGCCAACATCGTGGCCGGATTTTCTGTAAATGTTCCACGCTTCAGCATGGCGGAAGAGCCGGGAACAGCCACTGTTGAAGAGCGAATGAACGCGGCTAAACAGCTTCAGGCGGCCGGAGTAAATGTTGCGATACACTTCGATCCGGTGCTTATGCTGGATGAGCTTTTTGACGATTATATGAAGCTCATAGACTTTATTTTTTCACAACTTGACCCCGAAAAAATCGCATGGATAAGCATGGGAGGTTTCCGTCACACGCTCGCCCTTACCGAAACCATTGTCGGGCGCAATCCGGGAAGCCTGCTTCTTTGCGGCGAGATGTTTCCTTCCGACAGCGACAACAAACTCAGATATTTGGCTTTTCAAAGAAGAAAATTCTATACAGCTTTCAATTCGCGTATTTCATCATATTTCAAAGGCAATCCGCCGCTTTATATGTGCATGGAAAAGGCTTTTATGTGGTCTGACATGCAACTTCAGTTTCCCGAAAACGTTTTCCGCGACAACAAATAATCCGATTTGCTGTTCAAAAGGCTTTTTCTCTTCGGATTTAATCTTTCAATGAAGTTGGCATTGGATTTTTTGCGCAAAAAAAACCGGGCCGAAGCCCGGTTTAAAAAGGGAAAAGCTGGAAACTAGTGACATTCACCCAAAACAACATCAGTCTCAGGATTCGGAGTTGTGATGTAGGTCTTGTATGCCTCAGCATCCCAAATCGGAATAAGGACCGCGTCGGAGTTGTCGTAGCTGCATACCGGATGGTTTACAGGATCAGTTGTGATGCCCTGATCTTCCATTTTCTTGTCTGTAACAATCGCGTTGCCTTTCCATGCCGGGTTGCTGTCAGGACCTTTAAGAGTGTTATCCCATTTTACAACGCCGATGACTTTCCATTCCTGATATTTGATTTTGAAGTTCTGCGAAGTTGCTTCGTAACTGTCAGCCGGTCTGTCTGAGCCTGCTTTTCTCGGAGCGTAGTCGCCGTCAAGAAGAATATCGACTT
>CACZFE010000104.1 GCA_902780365.1 uncultured Spirochaetales bacterium | reverse complement strand
GGATAAAAACTGAATCCGGCGCCGTCGGCAAGACTTCCTGCCTTTTTCCCGCGATAAAGCGCACCGTGAGCCTGAGCCGCGTCCTCAAAAAGCTTCAGATCATGCTTTTCAGCGATTTTTTTCAGCACATCCATGTCTGCCGGATGTCCGTAAAGATGAACTGCCATAATTGCAGAAGTATTCGGATTTATTAAAGATTCTACACTTTCTGGTAAAATCGTGAAATCTTCCTTTATGTCTGCAAAAACCGGTTTCAGACCGTTTGAAACAACAGCTTCGGCAGTCGCAATGAAAGTGTTTGCCGGAAGAATAACTTCGCTTCCTTTAGGTAAATCATAAACTTTCAAAAGAGCTGTCAGCGCATCGGTTCCGTTTCCGCAGGAAATGCAATGATTTACGCCGCAGTAAGCCGCAAAATCTGCCTCAAATTTCTTAACTTCCTCACCTTTTATGAAGTCAGCGTCGGCAAAAACTGCCTGAACCGCACTGTCGATTTCGTTTTTAAGCAGAGAATACTGCTTTTTGAGGTCTAAAAATTTAACTTCCATTGTTTTCTCACGCGTTTACAAGGTGGGTCGTTGCAAATTCGGGTTCGCTAGTGACATTCAGACCGAGCTTTCTGAGTCCCATTTCGTCGCCTGGAGTCGGAATGTGGGTAAGATGGACTTCGCAACCGCGCAGATCTTTGAGTTTTTCCATCGCGAATGCCGCAGATGGATTGTAAGCCGCACTTATTGCAAGAGCGATCAAAGTTTCCTCGACATCGAGACTGACATTTCCGCGCATAAAAATATTCTGTTTCAAGTGAGCGACCATCTCGGTGATGTGATTCGGAATAAGCGGAATTTCCTTGGGGATTCCGGCAAGTTTTTTAACCGCGTTTATAACCATCGCCGAAGCCGCGTGCATGAAAGGAGAGTTGCTTCCTGTCACGAATTCGCCGTTTTTAAGCTCAATCGCCGCGCCGGAATAAGTTCCGTCATTTCCTTTGCCTTTGACTTTCGCATCGAAAGCCGCCTTTTTCGCATACTCGGAAACCTCTCTGTCAGACGGCTTTGCACCAATATTTTTCATAATCATTTCAGCACGCTGCGCTGTTTCTTCACTGGCGATGCCCATCGCGTATTCGCAGGCATAGCGGTAGTATCTGCGGATGATCTCCTGCTTTGAAGCTTCCTGGACCGCCTCGTCGTCGATGATTCCGAAACCAGCGCGGTTGACCCCCATGTCGGTCGGAGATTTATAGACCGAAGGCTGACCCGTGATCTTCTCGATTATCCTTTTGATAAGCGGGAAAGCTTCAAGGTCGCGGTTGTAGTTGACAGCGACTTCGCCGTAAGCCTCGAAATGGAAGTTATCCATCATGTTGACGTCTTTGAGGTCGCATGTGGCCGATTCGTAAGCAACATTGACTAAATGTTTGAGCGGCAGGTTCCAGATGGGGAAAGTCTCGAACTTAGCATAACCCGCGTTCACACCGCGCTGATTTTCGTGGTAAAGCTGACTCAGGCATGTCGCGAATTTGCCGCTTCCCGGGCCGGGGCCAGTGACTACGACTATCGGTTTTTCGGTTTCGATGAAAGCGTTTTTGCCGTAACCTTCAGGACTTACGATCGTATCGACATCGGTCGGATAACCTTTCGTGAAGCTGTGGGTATAGACTTTTACGCCGCGCCTTTCGAGCTTGTTTTTGAAGGCTTCGGCAGCAGGCTGGCCGTTGAAACGGGTTATGACAACAGCTCTAACCGTGACTCCGCGGTCTGTGAAATCGTCAATCGTCCGCATCGTGTCGGCATCGTAGGAAACGCCGAAATCCGCGCGGATCTTTCTTTTCTCGATATCGCCGGCATAAATGCACATGATGACCTCGGCATCATCCTTGATCATCTGCAGGAGGCGCATCTTTACATTCGGGTCGAAGCCCGGCAGGACACGCGCCGCATGGTAATCGTACATAATTTTGCCACCGAACTCGAGATAGAGCTTGTTGTTGAACATCTTCACGCGTTCAAGGATCGCTTTGGATTGTTCTTCCAGATACTTTTCGTTGTCGAAACCGATTTTAAAGACCATTTTTCCCCCATTTTTGACCGAAACGTTGCAACTCAAAAAACACTCAAAAACGGGATTCAGTATATAGAGAAAAATTTTTTCAAGGCAAGGAAAAAATCAATTTTCGGAGATATATTTTTATCGAATACGATCGACAAAAATCACGTATTTTCGTCGAACATGATCGACAAAAAATTTCTCTCTTGACATCAAAGCACTGAACAAGTAAGATTTTGAAGTAAGGAATGTAAGGAGGAAGAGATGGAAATCGCAAAAGTTACATCAAAAGGACAGGTTACAATTCCGCTGATGATCAGAAATCTGCTCAGGATCAAAACCGGAGACAAGATTTTCTTTGAAGAACATCACAAATGCTTCTTTGGTTACGCTCACGGCTGTTCAAAACGAAATGAAAGGCGAAGCCGAGAAAGCCGGATTTGAATCCGAAGATGATGTCGTTGCCTACATCAAGGAACTGCGCGGCAACAAATGAGAGTTTTCGTAGATACAAACATTGTGATTTCCGCACTTCTTTTTCCAGACGGGAAAGTCGCGAAAGTTTTCACCCATCTTTTGAAAAAACATACAATCATCATTTCTTCCTACACAAAAGAGGAATGTTTTGAAGTGTTCCGGAAAAAATTTCCTGCAAAAATCGATTCGCTTAACAGATTTTTTGAAGGAATAAACTATGAGGATTTCAAAACTCCCGAAAATTTCGATGAAAAAAATTTCCCGAAAATTCAGGACATCAAGGATCTGCCGGTTCTTGTTTCGGCGATACTGTCCGATTCCGATATTATGCTGACCGGCGACAAGGATTTTGACAACATCAAAATTGACAAGCCTTTGATTTTTTCTCCGACACAATATTTCGAGCTGATTGATAAAAAATAGAGCGAATCCGAGTTGTAAAACTCACTTGTAGCCGCGCAAAGCCTGTAAACCCTTCAAAATCGACTATTCCCTTGACGATGCTGACCTCGGAGCTTTGAATACCCTTGATGAGTTCAACGGCTGGTATATCCGCGACAAATTCTCAAAAGACACCTCCGACATCATAAACCGTGAACTTTCCGACCTTTTGGAGCGAGGCGGAACCAAGCGCGAATTCGCACAAACCCTTGAAACCGCACTCGAAGACCATGTCACCGAGTCAAAAAGCTACTGGGAACTGCTCGCAGACCACACCTTAACCAAAATTCAGAACATGGGGCATGTTTCCGGCTACGAAACCGCCGGTGTCCAGTATGTCAAAATTGTCGCCGTCATTGACAACAAAACCACCCCGATCTGCCGCGCAATGAACGGAAAAGTCTTTAAAGTCGCTGACTTCCGCAAACAGTATGACAAAATAATCCGTGCAGCAGAAAAACACGATCTCAAAGCATACAAAGCAGCCCAGCCCATGGTGAGCGGCAAAGCCATGAGCGGCGAAATAACAGACAAAGAGATTGAAAAACTCGGCATAAAACTGCCGCCTTACCACTTCCGCTGCAGAACCACACATGTGGCATATTTTGAGAACGAACCGCTGAAAACAAAAGAAACTAAGCCTGAAAATTTTACAAATTATCTTAAAACGGAAGTCAAAAAGCCGGATTTCAAAGAGTTTTTAAAAGGCAACTCCGTTGAAAAACAAAAGATAATCGGCGTTTTAAACAGCAAACTTTCTGAAGTTATAAAAGAAAAAAGCGGAACAAATGCAAACACCGTTTTCCTTTCGCGTGAAACACTTCTTTCGCATCAGCCCGGTGGCGCAAACAACACGCATTCTGAAATAGGTTTAAGCGATTTTCAAAACCTACCCGAAGCCTTGTATAATCCTGACACAGTGCTTTACACAAAAAGAAAAGATAAGGATTATTATCTTTTTTATACTGGACCAAAAGAAAAATCCTATGAAATAGTTGTTAAGCTAACAGCTGATAAAAAAGAGTTTTATTTAGTAACCTATCACCGCGGCAATGTCAGAAAAAATGCTGAAAAAATTTATGAAAAACAAAAAGATTGAGGCTGTCCAGGAGCCGCCTACCACCTGGATTAAGTCCCCAACACCGTGCGCTACTCGGTGTGGGTACCGTCGGCTTCGACAATTCTCAGCCTCGCGCAGTTTTTAATATTACTCAATAAAATCAACTTGTCAATACCTTTCATCGTCCGACGGTTCGCCTCCAGCTTTAACCAGAACTTCACGGTTTAATCCGTCTTTTATAACAATATTAAAATTCATTTATACCTCCCTTATTGCCTTTTTTACTTAAAACTACTAACATCAATGTAGTTGTATTTTTCGAGGTTTTTAAACCATGATTCCCGTAAATTTTTCTGATATTGAAAGTCTGATTGAAGCAAATCGTCAAGTTCGTAGTCAAATTTGTGCTTTTCTGGGCAAATCAGATCCGCTAATTCTATCAGGTTACATTGTCGCGACTTCCGACAAAGATTTTCAGAGAATCCGCAACGATCTTTCTGTTTTTGTTGCTCAATGCTATCGTTATTTGATGGAAAACAACCGACCGCTTGTCCTTGCTCTATTGCTGCGTAAACGGCTTCGCAATAGGCTTTTATCAATTTACTTTCTTTTGGAATACGCGCATAAAGTCGAAATCTGTTTAACTTCGCTTGCTTCCTCGCTTGCTGTCTCGTCAAATCCTTTTGAGTTTGCGAACACGCTTCCTCTTTGCTTTGACCGCATCCAGAGCGAAAACAAGCATTACTGGCCGTTTTCAATCTCATCGCCTTTTTCTTTGCCGAAACCTCCGAAACTTTAGTCATTTTTCCTCCTAAATATTCTTTTTTTAATTATCCAAAACCGCTCTGTACAGAGCCTCTGCCAATACAGGCGGCACCGCGTTGCCGATCTGTTTTTTGGCGGCAGTATCGCCGCCGGAAAAAACGTATCCTTCAGGGAAACTCGTCGCCCTTGCCAGTTCCCCGGCAGTGAGCATCCTGTGTGTAATATCAAGTTTATACTGCTTTCCGTCCGGTGTTGTCAGGATCCGACCCTGAATCAAGCCGAACCTGTCTTTTGTCGTTATCGTCGCCAGAGGTTTGTCGGCTTCGTGCGCACTTGTCTCGCTTCCGTAATATTTATCGATCAGAGGTGTTACAAACCCGATAGCTCCGCTTGTAGATATCGTTGAAAGAGGATTTGAAGAGGGTTTTACCGTTCCTTTGCTCTGCTGCGGAATAAATAACGGTTCTACAACCCCGTATCTGTTCGAAGTGTCAATCACCGGCAGCGGTGCATCAATGCTGTGATTGCGCTTGTCGCCGCCGTTATACCGGCTGATAAACGGTACTATAACGGAGTGCGTTCCGTGCGAACAGGTGATCGTGTTCAGCGGAGAATCCACCGTCCCGGAAACACCGTCGTTCTTAGTGTGCGCCTGATCCAGCCACACAGGTCTTATCAGTGCGAAGTGATCTCCCTTCGTTGTTATGGTCGGCAGAGGTCTGGAAAGCGGAATCGCCGTATTCGCCAACTGACTGTCGTGGGTTCCCCGGAGAAGTATCAGGAAGGGTTCCGCCATGTCTCCCCAGAATTTCTCGATTCCGGCGGCGATCCGCCTCAGCGTGTTTGCGCTCAGAGGTCTTTCCCTGTCGAAAATACTTCTGCCGGGGATGTTCCAGTCTATGATCTCAGCCGCAGTTCTCCACGGTTTGTATTTGTCGGAAAACAAGCCTGGATCCTGAAGGTGTGTCGGCTCAGGCCATATAATCTTCTCTCCCGACGAAGTCCTTACAGCCTGAATAATAAGCCTTTCACGCGATGTCGCCGCGCCGAAGTCGGCTGAATTCAGAATCTGCATCTCTACCTTGTACCCGCTCGCCTTAATTTCCCTGAACCACAGATTGAAAAACAATCCTTTTTTTCGCGGATCGGGCGTTCCGGCCTTGTATTGTCTGCCTTTCCAGGTCATATCACTATCAAGCAGCGGACCCCAGTCACGCAGCTCCTTGACATTCTCGATGAACATTCTGCGGCACTTGGTCAGTCGGAGATAGGGAAGAAGGTATTCAGGCTGACTCCGAAGCTGATTGCTCTTCGGCTTGCCTCCGGCTGCGATGCTGTGATGCGTACAGGAAGGCGATGCCCATACAACGTCAATGCGCTCCGGATCATCCGTGAAAATCTCATCCGGAAGAACGGATTCGATCGGCGAACAAGCCCTGTTGAAATTCGGAACGATCTCCGGATGATTCGCCTGAATAGTCCTGATTGCCGTATCCCAGTGGTTGAATCCGCGCCCTTCGTATTGTATTCCCGCGCTTCTGAGAGCGTTGATCGCGCCGGTGATGCTTCCTCCGCCGCCGCAGAACAGATCGACGAACCTAAACGGCTTCATTCCTTTCCTCCTTCAAATATAGTTCCGTTTATTTCCTGTGATTCTATCGCAGTTTCCTCTTTTTTCGGCGCAAACACCACCTTCTGCATATAGCCCATTTTGCTCACCCAGTATTTCCCCGGCGTATGCGCAACAACCATTCTGAAAACCTCGAAGAACCTCTGTTCAATATCCATGCTCTCAAAAAACAGCTGGGTACCGTTGCCCGTCTGATTTCCCTTTTCATCGCACGGCGCGATCATAAAAGCGTCTCCGAAGCCGCCGAACGCGAAAGTGATGCCCTTATTGATCCAGTATTCCGCGTTCTTTTTCGCACTCTCAGCCAGCTCTTCAGGAGTATTGAAAACCCTAATCCTCTTCGTCATCATTACCTCCTTTTTGCGGCGCACCTGTTGCAGGGGAGCTGACCGCAAAGCGGTCTGAGGGGTCCGCAAAATGTTTGCATTCATCAAATTTTTCGCTATTATACCCGCGTTATCAAACTCTATGCAGGTGCAAAATGAATAAATTCTTGCGCAGAATCACTAATCATTACAGGTTGATAATTTTCATTCTGATGTGGATTTTTCTCACTTTTCTCTGGTTTATCGGACCTGAAAACGATCCCGAACTTACATATTTCGATGTGATGCTCTTTTTCTCAATCTTGCTCGGACTCTTTTTTGTATTTATTGAAATTCTGAAGGAAATCCCGAAAACAATTAGAAAAATCATTGAAAAATTCGGAAAAGATTCCGGCGATGACCGCAGCTTTCTGGAAAAATTCAGCGAAATTATATTTTATTCCGTAGCCTCTACTCTTTTGTTTTTTGTTCTGGCGACCGCGGTCATGACTGCAATAGCCGCTTGTCTTGAACCGTTTATTTTTGCCGAAAATTCTTCAATAAAATTCGCAGGACGCCTCTTTCTCATTGTGGTTATGATGTGGGCGTCATCTCCGCTCTGGATCATATTCCTGAATGTTTTTGATAAAAATGGGGCTAAAATTTCCAAAACTCCTGCCAAAAACAAGACTAGCGTCAAGACTCCGACAATACATTGGCCTCAATTGATTGCATCGGTTTGGATCGGATACTCAATTATAATGGCGGTTTCAGTTTTGATTGAGCCGCTTGTCGAGCCCCATTTCCCGTCATTATTCGGCAGCGATTTTATAGAAAACACCATGTTGGTTGCTCTTTTGATCTCTTCAGTGATCGGTATCCTCTATCTTTTATTCAGATTTCCGGCTATTCCGATATACTTGATTGCAATAGCAATAACTCTTATTTTCGGAACAGTCTTTCTTGTTGTCCTTGTTGGCACTACCGCGACTTTGTCTCTCGGCGCAGTTCTTTCATGGGCGGTTTTCTTTTCAATAATGCGGCCGAAAACAGAAATAACGATAATAGAAAAAAAGGAAGTGCAAAATGATAGACAAGACTGAATACGAATACATTGAAAATATCAGTTTTTCTTCAAGGATTTTCCGCTTTTTGAAAAAGCACTACACTCCGATACTTCTTATTTTAGTCTGGCTTTTCTTCACTCTGCTCTGGTATTTTGACCCGAGAAATAACGACCCGGAAATGTCCTACCCTTATTCCGCAGTTATTCAGGTTGTAATTGGCTGCGACATAATTCTTTTGTTTGTTATCGCAATAATCAGAACTCTGGTGACAGTTGTCAAAACGATCAGAAAACGCAAAAACAAATATTCGGAAAGCGAAGCCTCAATAACAGAGACCGTTGAACCTGAATCCGTCAGATTTAAGCGGGTAAGAAGAGACCCGATTGAGCGTGAGCCAAACAGAGCAAAGCGGATTATGCTTAGAACTTTACGCTGGCTGAAAAGCCACTACAAACTCAAACTGTGGATCCTGGCGTCTTTGATTATTGATGCCGCAGCTTATTTTTATATGGGCGAACCTTTTGCCTCCGATGCTCCGCGCATCCTGAGTTTCATTACATTTATGATGGTCGCGATTCTGCCTTGCATGTTTATAACCGCAATTCTGCTAGCTCCGGTTGTCTTTATAATCTTAGCATTCGATGCTTTGCCTATTGCCGTAGAGAATGTTACGAATAAAATCTTGGATTTTCTTAAATAATTTCAGATTGCGCAAACACCTACGCATAAGCGTACATTTTTATGGATTCAAATTCAGAAGCGTGGTTCTTTTCTTCTTCTTCAAGATCGTAGAGATTCTGAAGATTCAGCCAGAATTCAGCTGTTGTTCCGAAAAATTTTGAGAAACGGATGGCTGTGTCTGCGGTAATCGAGCGTTTTCCGTGGATTATTTCAGAAATACGGGTCTGCGGGATGTTGATTTCCTTCGCCAGACGGTATGCCGAAATGTTCATCGGAACAAGAAATTCCTCTTTCAGTACTTCGCCAGGATGGATATTCGCCAGCTTGTTATCAGTGGTAATCCGTGATTCTGACATTGTCCGCACCTCCGTTTTTCTTGCTTGAACTAACGCAGAACAGAAGCATTGTCAAGGTAGGGCATTGTTATTCCCTGTATTTATT
>CACZFE010000103.1 GCA_902780365.1 uncultured Spirochaetales bacterium | reverse complement strand
TCCCTGCTCTTCCTGTTCGAAAACGCCTTCGTCGCTTCCTTTCTGGATCATGTATTCGATTTCATTCTGCGTCATTTCGGAGTATTCGCTTTCTCCGCCCATGAATCTGACGACCCAGCCTGCGAATTTTGAAAGAACGAATGCGAACGGAAGAAGGATCCAGCTGAAGATCCTGAAAAGGAGAAGTGCCGGAAAAAGCCAGCGCTCCGGCATAAGTTTTGCGAAAGTTTTCGGGGTTACTTCGCCGAAAATGAGAACGAAAAGCGTCATTACCGCAACTGCAACAGCGTCAGCAACAGCCTGACCGTGACTTGCCAGTGCGAACGATGCGATTTTTCCTGCAAGAACAGCTCCTAAAATGTTCACGATGTTGTTTCCGACAAGCAGCGCCGAAAGAATAAGGCTCGGATTCTCTTTCCATTTTTTAAGAACAGGCGCAACAAAAGGATACTTATCTTTCATTATCTCCGATTTGACTTCCGAAAGTGCTGTCAAGGCTGTCTCTGTGCCGCTGAAATAGGCACTCATGATAATGCAGATAATAACTCCCACTACTTGAAATGTAGGGAACGCGTCCAAATCGACCTCCGTGTAAAGTTCATAATAGCCCGCTATCCGAAAAAAATAGCCGTATATTTTTACAATTAAATAAATGATTGTCAAATTTGTATCTGATTTCAGCCCTCGCCACACTGGAAAGGGATTGGATATTCAACTGCTTCTCGGCGCCCCTGAATCAGGGGAGCTGCCGCAAGCGGCTGAGGGGTCCGGGTGAGGTCCGATCACACTTTCACGAGCCCTTCAGGTATTGCGGCATCTTTCATGTAGATGACTTTCGCGTTTTTGAAGTTGACGAGTCCCGCGGCCATTCCTTTGTGTTTGGTCACGTTTTTCCGCACGGTATACCACACTTCGCCGCATCTCCCCTTCTTCGCTTTGCTGTAAAGGATGGCAAGTGCGCATGCTGTCAGTATATCCTGCTGTTTAGGCTCTTCGCCCTTCTTCATCCGCATGATGACGTGGCTTCCGTGATAATCTTTCGCGTGAAACCACAAGTCGTGCGGAAGAGCGACTTTGAAAGTGAGTTCGTCATTGTCTTTCTCTTCTTTTCCGACTAAGAAAACACGCCCGTTTTTTGCGTGGAACTCGTGGTAAGGAATATGTTCGTTTTGCTTTTTCTTCTGTTTGAAAATACTTTTCGGCTCTGCCGGAAGTTCGTCTGAAAGAGCAATTTTCTCAAGTTCTTCCGACAATGTTTCAAGCCTTTTTCCCGAATTTTCGATGCCGTTTTTCGCCTTTTTTATGTTCTGGAAAAAGCGTTCCATGTTCTGCAGAAGAGTTTTTGCCGGATCGAGCTTTATCTCTCTTTCGTTATTTTCAAAATCGCTGACCAAAACGGAATTTTTACGCTCAGATGAATCGAATTTCCATAAATTCGCCTTGAGAAGCGCCGCAAAATCAGAAAATTTCGCAAGATTCTCTTCATGCTTTTTTATATCTTCCTTCACGATATTTATCGCGGAAAGGATTCTGCTCCTTTTTTCCTCAATTTTTTTTCTTTTCTCCTCTTCCCGCTCTCTGTCCGATCTTTCGACGAACCACGATTCCCAGAAAAGCGGATTTTCAAATGTCAGAGGAAAATCCTTCATCGGTTTTTCCAGCAAATTCAAGCCATTGTCTTTTTTATCACGCCAGATTTCCTTTCTCGATTTATCCTGAATCACGACCGATTTTCCTGCAAAAAGAGGAATTATTAAATCAAGATTCTCCGTTTCGACTTTTACAACTTTGCCAAACTCCTTCATCACCGAAAAAGCGGTTATTTTACCGAAAAAATTGCTTCGCAGCCCTTCTTCAAGCCTGGTCAAAGGCTCTTTCTGGAAAGCGGACAGATTTTTTACCGGAATTATGATCTTTTCCCTCAAGTGAAAGAAAAAAGCTGAAATTTCAGACGATCCGTAAAGTTTGACCAGCGTTCCGCCGCGGGATTTATAAACAGCGGTAACAAGAGAATCGCTTGCAAATTTATCAAGAAATTCAACAACTTGGATTGTGTCTGAAAGATACATGAGCTTTGTTTCAGCGGTTCAGAAGAACTTTTTCGACTTCTTTAAGCTGCTCCTGATCATTTATACCGGAAATGGAAAAAGAATCCTTTTCGACATAAGCAGTGACTTTCTTGTGCATATTTACAGCGATTTTTACAATGTCGGTAAGGTAGTATTCGCGTTTTGCGTTGTTGTCTTTTAGTTTGTATATAGCCTCGATGAGAAAACGCTTGTTTACGAGGTATATTCCGCTGTTTATCTCCCTGATCCCGCGCTGTTTCTCGTCGGCATCGAGAAATTCGACAATACCTGCGACATCGCCGTTTTCAGTGCGCTCGATTCTGCCGTAACTTCCGGCATCGTCAAGAATCGTGCTGACGATAACAAGGTCGGAACCGCTTTCGACAAAGAATTTTTTCGCTCCTTCGAAAGTTTCGGTTTTGACAAGCGGAGTATCACCTGCACAGATGAGAACGGAATCAATGTTCCCTGAGACATTCGGGATCGCCGCTCTGACAGCACCGCCGGTACCGTTCTGAACTGCCTGAAACGAAAATTTCACATCGGGGAAATTTTTGCCGATATACTCTTCGACAATACCTCTGCCGTGGCCTGTTACGACATTGAGCACATCGCAGACCGGTGTCAGAGCCTCGATGATCCATGCGATCATCGGTTTTCCCGCCACATTGTGCATAACCTTAGGAAGATCGGATTTCATTCTTGTTCCCCTGCCTGCCGCAAGGATGATTGCTTCAATGTTCATGTTTCCTCTCTATGCATTATAAGTCTTTGGAATCGTTATAATAAAATCGACTGTCGGATGTTTTTCGCTCTTATTTTCGACATAAATAGTGCCACCCATGAATTTCAGGATCTGCCTCGATATCGCAAGCCCGAGCCCGGTTCCCTTTTCCGCTTTTTTAGTAGTAAAAAACGGCTCGAACATCCGTTCAAAAACATCTTTGGGAATCGCCGGACCGTTGTTTGAAATTACAACATTGGTCATAAAATCATCACCTGAAACAACTATCTTCAGCTCTTTCTGCCCCTTCATCCCAACGGTTTCTTCGAAAGCATCAACTGCGTTGTTGACAATATTAGTTATAACCTGAATGAGTTCCTGTTTTTTACAAATTATCTTTTTAGGCGCACTTTTCGAAATTTCAACGGAAAAATTGATGTTGTTGTGCCTGATATTGTATGAAGTAAGATTTTTCACTTCGGCGAAAAGCTCGGAAAAATTAACCTCACTTGCAGTATCATCGCGTCTGTAAAAGCGTCTGAAGGAATGCAGAAGCTCTTCGATCCACCCGATGCCGTTCATCGACTCTTCGACACTCGGCAGAATAAGAGTGTCGAATACCGAAAGAACTTCTTTGTCGTCAGTCATTTTCTTTACTTTGTCATAAGCATATCTGCACATTTCCTGATTTGCTTTTATGAACGTAAGCGGAGAACTTATCTCATGGACAATAGAACTTACCATCGTTCCTACGGTTGCAAGCCTGTCGGCGTGGATAAGCTGCTGTGTGCGTTCGGCTATAATTTCTTCAAGGTTGCACTGATAAAGGAGAAGTTGCATATTGTTCTTCACTTTTATCGCAAGTTCGTGCCATTTTATAGGTTTTTCCATAAGGTCGACACTTCCTTCGAGAAGGATCTGGTTCCTGACGTTGTCGTCATTGATAAAATTCTCGTCACCTGTGATGAAAATCGCCCTTACTTTTTTGGAAACAGCGGAAAGTCTCTGAAAAATCTCCATGCCTGTCTTTCCGCCGAGCACGATATCGATTATGAAAATCACCGGATCGTCCTTCCTTGCCAGGTCAATGGCATCATCGGAATCAGTAGTAAAGACACCGTTCATGTCCGGCAGATATTTCTTGAATTCCTTTTCAGCGACAATCAGAAAATCTTTCTCGTCGTCAAGAATGCAGTAAGTTCCCTTCATTTCAGTCTCCTAAAATAATGCGGACAGTTTAGCTCCCCAGAATTCGCCGTATCTGCGGACAACTGTCTTTTTTAAATTTCCGTCAATAAACTTTCTGCTTTCTTCATCAAAAACAAGCTCGAGTTCTACCCCGCTTTCGCCGGATTCGTTTTTCCCTGAGGAAATCACCTTTCCTGTGGCTGAAAGCGGCTTCTCCAAACCTTCGGCTTCGATCGAAAAAGAGAAAGTCTCCCCCAAAGAACGTTCTTCATCGGAAATCAGGAATAAATGTCCGCGGCTGAAATTTTTAATGTAATCTTTAAGGAAACTCGAAAATTTCCTGTATTCTATCTGGATAATGTCATTTTCCATTTATTTTTCCATAGTTATAACGTTACGCATTGTGTATCTTCCGGGCTTTTTTCCGCAAAGGAAACGAGCGGCGCTCAATGCCCCTTCCGCAAGGATCGTCCTGCTTGCGGCCTTGTGCGAAATTTCGATCCTTTCGCCTGCAAAACCGAAAATCGCGGTATGCTCCCCTACGACGTCTCCGCAGCGGAGAGCATGATAACCTATTTCGTTCGCAACTCTTGCGCCGACCATTCCGCTTCTTCCGTCACGCCTTTCCAGAGCGCGTTCCGCCTGGATTTCAGAGATTATTCTCCCCATTTCAAGAGCTGTTCCGCTCGGAGCATCCTTCTTTTTGTTGTGGTGCATTTCGACAATTTCAATGTCTGCGTCGTGAGTAAGAGCCGCCGCGGTACGGAGGATCTCGAACATGATGTTGACACCTTTACTCAGATTCGATGCCTGAAGCACTGCGACCTCCTTTGCAGCCTTGTCTATCGCGGTGTGGTCGTCTTCAGTGAGTCCGGTCGTTCCGATTACAAGCGGTTTTTTGTGATTTTCTGCCCAAGAAAGAGCCTTTTTAAAGCCTTCACGGGAACTTAAATCAACTGCGACATCGACATCGTCTCCAGCAATTTCATCAATATTTTCAAAGCCTTGAACGACATCGACTTTGTGAGTGATTTTTATATCGGGATAGTTTTCCGACGTTTCGGAAATAGCTTTTCCCATTCTGCCTGCAGCACCGCTGAGAAGGATCCTAATCATTTTCTCCTCCGTATGAAAGAAGCTCGTCCTTCAGGCTTCTCGTCATGAGTTTCTGAATGCTTTCCTTTATGTCGGCACCGTTGTAAAGGACGTTGTAAAGCGTTTCCATAATCGGCATTTCGACATTCATTTTCGCCGCAAGATCGTGAACGGAAGCGGTCGTCGGAACACCTTCGGCAACCATGATCATCGAATCGAGAATGTCCTTTATCTTTTCACCCTGGCCGAGCCTGATACCTACCTGTCTGTTACGGCTGAGATCTCCTGTGCAGGTAAGAACAAGGTCGCCCACTCCGCTGAGTCCCGCAATAGTTCTGGGGTTTCCGCCCATCGCCTCAACAAGCCGCGTCATTTCGGCAATCGAGCGCGTGATAACGGCCGCCTGCGTGTTTTTACCCATTTTAAGCCCTTCGAGAACACCGATAGCGACGGCGAAAATGTTTTTCAGCGAACCGCCGAGTTCGACTCCTACTACATCTCTCGAAGTATAGATCCTCATATACGGCGAATTGAAAAAGCTCTGGATTTTGCCGATATCTTCCGAGTTTTTCCCTGCAACGACTGCGCATGTCGGCATTTTCATCGCAAGTTCTCTGGCAAAAGTCGGCCCCGAAATTACAAAAATATTTTTGTAAAGAGCCGGCGGAAGGATCTCCTCGGCAATCTGATACATCATTTTTAGCGTCGAATTCTCGATTCCTTTCGAAGCGAGGACGATAAAAGTCTTTTCCGAAATTATTCCGGCGATCTGCTCGATCGACTTTCTGATGTGCTGCGCCGGAGTCGCGACAACGACAAGCTCCTTGCCTATGACCGCGTCCTTGATGTCTGATACCGCCTTCAAAGATTCCGGCAGCTTTATTCCCGGCATGAAAAGTTTGTTCTCGTGTTCCGAATTTATTGATTCAACGATTTCAGACTCACGCGCCCAGATAACAGTTTCATACTGCTTTTCGGCAAGCATTCCCGCCAGCGCCGTTCCCCAGCTTCCAGCCGATACAACACCTATTTTTACCATAGCAAATGACCTCCGAACAAAAAACCTGAAATTCTATAAATATATAAAATTTAGTCAATATTCATTCTGCGCTCATTCCGGCTTAGCTCAATGACCGGAAAAAATTTTATTTTTCACCCTTGACTATATGTTTTTGTGTATATAAATAACGGCGTTTTCGGGAAGCAATTCCCAGATGTTGTTAATTTTATTTAACTTTTTATAGGAGGAAACAATGAAACTTAAACCTTTGAACGACAGAGTCATCGTTAAGAGAGTAGAAAGCGAAACAAAAACACTCGGCGGGATCATCATTCCCGATACCGCTAAGGAAAAACCGGTCGAAGCTGAAGTTATCGCAGTCGGAACTGGCAAGATGCTTGAAAACGGCACAAGACAGCCGATGCAGGTTAAAGTCGGCGAC
>CACZFE010000102.1 GCA_902780365.1 uncultured Spirochaetales bacterium | reverse complement strand
TTCTTTAAAGCAACTGCAAGAGCCTTTGAAACAGCCGTTGCGCTCGATTGCCGACATGTCGCCGTAGGTCGCAACGACGCAGATGACATCGGAATCGTCCGCGCAGTTCGCGCATTCAACACCCGCCGGCTTGAAAGTCCCGCATCTGCTGCAGATCTCCACATTTTCCGAAATATCGATGATGTTTTTCAGAATTTCCTTGAACTTAGGTTCGCAAAGTACGGAATAGGAGAGTTTCTGTGCCGCTTTAAGCGAAATTCCCGGCAGTTTTTTGAACTCTTCGACGAGTTTTCTCATCGACTGGGCCGCCGGCGAAGTGAGTGTCCTCTCCTGAAAATCCATCTTTACCGCTTAGAAAAGTCCCGGGAAACCGTTGATTTTATTGCCGACAAGCTTCGAAAGCCTGCTTTCTTTCTCTTTTCTTACCGTTTCGATGCTCTGGTTTACGGCCGCGATGAAAAGGTCTGTGAGCATCTCGGAATCCTCGCCCGAAATGAGCTCTTTCGAGAATTCGAGATTCGTTATCTTCATGTCGCCCGACATCGTTACTTTGACAGCTCCGCCGCCTGCTTCCGTCGTGAAAGTTTCGGTTTTGAACTCAGCCTCTAAAGCTGCCATTCTCTTCTGCATTTTCTGAGCCTGCTGCATAAGACTCTGGATATTCATTTTAACCTCCGGAAATTAACAAAAAAACGCTACAAAATAGTAGTAAGGAGTTAAAAGGCAAGATTTTTTTCTCTAATTTAATTGTAAAGTAAGACCGAGTGAGTAAAATTTGAGGACTTTGGAGGCGGTATGAACTGGTTTTTTTATATTTTTGCAATAATTTTAGTGCTTTTTTCAGTTTCTTGCGGAAAGTTGAAGGACGATTCCATAGTCTATGTTTTCAAAGGCGATGTCGTTTCCGTCTCCGATTTCAAGCTGAAATACAACCTCTGGCTGAGACAGAACAACATGACTGATTCCGAGGAAATGAGAAAAAATTATCTTTTCCGCGAGCTTTCCGAAAAATTTCTTTACGAAATGGGAAAGAGCGAAGGTGTCGGGGATATTCCGGAAATCAAGAATAAAATCGAGGACTTCAAGAGAAAAACCATCGTCGAGTATATGAGCCGCAGGACGAAACGCGAGATTTATTCGATAGACGACGAGGCTGTGCGGCAGTATTATATCGAAAACAAGGACAAATTCCTGCGCGACAAGCTTTACCGCCTTTACGCAGTGAGGGTGAACAGCAGGAAAAACGCCGAAGATATAGCGCAGCAGCTTAGATCCGGAGCGAACATCAGGATACTTTCGGCAAGTCTTTCCGACGACGAGATCTTAGCAAGAAACAACGGCGACTGGGGGCTTTTCAGCGCCGATGTCATGGGGGAATCATGGAAAGACGATGTTCTTGCAAGTTTTCCTGGCGAAATACTCGGCCCTTATCTTGACAGCGAGAACTTTTATACAATAATCGAGATCGCCGGTTTCGCCTACAAGAGACATCTGAGTTTCAATCTGGCGTATCCGCTGATTGTTGAAGAACTGATCGGGGAATACGGCACTGAAAAATGGGACGGCTACCGCGACAGGATGATGACTGAATACGGCGCCAAAATAAATGTTGAAAATCTAAGGTGGGAATAATGCCGCTGACATCGAAAGATCTGGAACAGAAACTTGCCGGGCTTGAGCAGAAAGCAAAGATTTTCTTCGAATCTCTCAGCATAAATTCAAAAAGGGAGCGTCTCGAGGAGTTGAAAAAGCAGCTCGATCTGCCGGAAATCTGGTCAGATACAGTGAAAATGGCAGCCCTCAACAAGGAAAAACGGGTGCTTGAGAACAATCTTGAGCTTTATTCCATGCTTGAATCCGATATCGAGGAACTGACTCTCGCAAAAGAACTTCTTGAAGAGGATCCGTCGATTGAAGGCGAAGCCGAAGAGATGCTTGTGAAAATAGACGAGCTTGTCGAAAAAATCGAGTTTCAGAAAATGCTCGGCGGAAAAACCGACCTTATGAACGCGATCGTCAGCATCAACGCAGGTGCCGGCGGCAGAGAGTCGCAGGACTGGGCTGTAATGCTTTCGAGAATGTATGCGAGATGGTGCGAGCGCAAAGGTTACGGGCTTGAAGTTATCGACAAGAACACGGGCGACGACGCTACGGCGATAAAAAACATCACTTTCATTGCGGAAGGCGACTACGCTTACGGCTATCTCAAGGCCGAAATCGGTATTCACAGACTCGTCAGGATAAGCCCGTTCGATGCAAACAAACGCCGTCACACCTCGTTTGCGAGCGTTTTCGTTACTCCTGAGATCGATGATTCAATTGAAATAGAAATCGACGAGAAAGATTTGAAAATCGATACTTACCGTTCGGGCGGCGCAGGCGGACAGCACGTCAACAAGACCGATTCGGCGATAAGGATAACCCACATTCCTACGGGCATCGTCGTCCAGTGCCAGAACGACAGAAGTCAGCACAAAAACAAGGCAACGGCGATGAAGATCCTTAAATCGCGCCTTTACGAGTTCGAGCTTCAGAAAAAACAGGAAGAATCATCCGAAATCGAAAAACAGAAAATGGGGATCGACTTCGGAAGCCAGATAAGAAGCTACGTCCTGCATCCTTATAAAATGGTAAAGGACCACAGGACAGATTTTGAAACCGGAAACGCCGATGCGGTGCTTGACGGAGAACCTATTTTAGACAAATTCATGGAAGATTATTTACTTAAAGAAGGGGAATCAAATGAAAACAGTTAACAAAATCGCTTGCATGCTTTCGGCAGTTCTTTTTGCCGTGCTGCTCACGTCGTGTTCGGAATTCATGCTTATTCCGATTTCCATCGATTATCCTTTTGACGAGAAGAACAGCGAGGCAAGTCCTTCGGCTTACAAAATCAATATAACCGAAGGTCTCAGGGGTGTTGAAAAGATATTCAACAACGAGGTTCTGCTTGTCACGAACAACCTTTTCAAAGAACTGAACATCGCAGATGCAGAGATTATGAACTATCCGAGCTTCTTAACGGACGACATTCTTGATCTTATTGCAGGAAAGGTCGTTGAGAAAGAGGTCGATTACAGGGTGCCGATGGTCGATGATCTTCTGGTTGAAAAGATAAAATTCTCGATCTGCGATTTCGAGGCGTCAGATTTCAATGACAAAGATGAAGCAACGAACACTCACATGATTCTTGCAAATATTTCTGATTTCTGCGCTTTGTCTGAGGCAGATAGAAATTCCGAGATCGAAAGATGCAGGGTAGATGCTGACGATACCTGCCTTTTCCTCAGAGTCGTCCAGGAAAACGAATCAATGAAAATCAAGATGGCTGAGCAGAAGGACCTTAAAAAGTACAAAAAATACCTTAACAAAATTTACTCCGCTACTTTGAACGAACTTACTTTCACCATCAAAAATCCGCCGAACAACGTTGCCGGAAACAATGCGTTCAGAATGAGAGCGGAACTTTATGCTCAGGCGATAGATCCGTTCAGAGCCGACGGACTGACCCCGTGCACAGAAAAAGATGATCTCAAACAGTGCGTATATTATGGTGTCAACGAGGAGGGAATGCCGGAAAACTATTTCTCTGCGACAATCAGCGATGATTCCGCTACTGACGGTACTTTGTCCGAAAAGAAAAAATATCTTATCGGCGTTTTCCAGACTGACGATGATACCTATTCTGCAGAGCAGGTAATGAATCTGATCTACACTTACGAAGGAAAGGATACGCTTCAGCATGCTATCAAACACCTTGATTTCCAGCTCGGAATAAAGAGCTACTACACTTTCTATCCGCAGGCTCTGAAACCGGAAGGTACCATGGAAGCCAGCATCAAGGCAAAACTGCTTTTTAACGTTGAACCTCTTCACTGATCTTATCCGGAGCTTTTTCAATGAATGACTATATTGTCTGGAATATAGATCCTGTGATCGCCGTTATCGGTCCTCTGCAGCTCAGATATTACGGAATTTTGTTCGCTACTGCGATTCTTATCGGTTTTTACCTTGCACGCAGGATTTACAGAAAATACGGCTTCCCTGACAAAGTTGCCGACGATCTTCTGATTTGGGGTGTTGTCGCCACTGTTATCGGTGCGCGTCTTGTCCACTGCCTTTTTTACGAGCCGTCCTACTATCTCAGTAATCCGCTCGAGATCCTTAAAGTCTACAAGGGCGGTATTGCAAGTCACGGTGCGACTGTGGGGCTTATTGTCGCGGTTATCTGCATATCCAGAAAATACAAACTTTCGTTTACAGACCTTGCCGACGGCGTTGTTTTCCCAGGCATCATGGGAGCTACATTCGTTCGTCTCGGCAACTTCTTCAACAGCGAGATAGTCGGCAAAATCACGACTGTTCCGTGGGGATTCAAGTTCTTGAAGAATCCCGATGACATGAAACTCGCGATAAATGCCGCTACCGGGCACTGCGACATTTCAAAAATGGAGTGTCTGATAAACTACTGGCCGGTACGCCATCCTTCGCAGCTTTACGAGGCTTTCGGCGCGTTTGTGATTCTTATAATCATGCTTGTTGTTTCGTGTGTACGCAAAGACCACAGAAAGTCGGGGCTTTACACCGCGCTGTTCCTGATTCTTTACTTCTCTTTCCGTTTCTGCATCGAGTTCATCAAGGAGTATCAGGTTTTTGAAGAAGGTCTGACAATGGGGCAGTATCTGAGTATTCCGTTCATAATTTTCGGATTTGCGGTTCTTTATTATTTTCACAAGAAGCAGCCGAGACCAGAGGCAAAGGCGGATGAAAAATCAAAAAAATAATCTCTCTTTTTTAGCACGGATTTCTGTTTTCTGTTTTGTTTTACTGATGTTTTTTGGCGCGGATGCAAAACCGTTTATTCTGAAAAGTGTCGACGGTTCGTGGCTTCCGATGATAGCTCAGTCATGGGCTGTAAAAAACGGCGGAGTTCTTGTCAAGATCGCCGACGGAATCAAGCCTAACGAACTCAGAAAAGAAATGCTTTCGAAGATACCCGATCTCAGTATCGAGATTCTCGGAAAGGACCTTTTTTTCCCTACGACTAATCCGGACGGTCTTTTCGAGGTTCTTAAAAACATCGATCTTGATGTTTCCGAGGCCTTGATGAAACGCCAGTCGTCTCCTGAAAATTCGGAGATGTTTGTCCGTAAAAGCGCTGAAAATCCTGCTTTAAAGGACGAATATGCCGAAGCGATCGTGGAAAATGCAGTCTTTGATGAAAAAAACGAGAAGATAATCCTCACTGTCAGGATTCAGCAGAGGGCAAAGACCGGAATGTTCCCGAAACTTTACGGAACTTACAGAATAGAGCATGTCTTCAGGATGAAAAATGACATCGTCGATCCGGACGATGTGAAAAACATGGCTTTTCTTCCGCTTATTACAGCGAAAAAGGGAAACAAGATCGTGTTCGTTCCCGAAAAACTCGATTCGAGAATTCTGACGATAATGCCCGATTTTAAAATCAAGTGATTGTTCAACAATAATTCAGAGGTAAAAAATGAAAGCTGCACTAATCGGTTTGCCGTTTTCAGGGAAAAGCACAGTTTTTCAGGCTTTGACCGGGATCGAAAGCGGCAAAAAAGAGGAAACTGTCGGAACGATCAAGGTTCCTGACGAGAGGATCGATAAACTGGCTGATATCTATAACCCGAAAAAGAAAACTTACAGCGAGTTCGTTCTCAGCGACTACACGGTTCCCCCGTCAAAAGAGACTGCAATTCCGGCAAAGGTCAAGAATCTTATTCAGAAAGCCGATCTTCTTATCGTGACTTTGAGAAATTTCGACTCCCTGATGACCTCGGACAAAACCGATGCAGCGACTGAATATAAAAAAATCAAGGAAGACCTGATACTTACAGATTTTGTTGTGGTCGAAAAAAGGCTTGAACGCGAGATGAAGGAAAAGAAGAATCCGCCCGAACTCAAAATTCTGCAGAGGCTGCGCGACCTTTTTGAAAACGGCGATTTTCCGGCTCCGGATACAGTTTCTCCCGATGAGATGGAACTTATCGCGAACTACAACTTCCTTTCTCTGAAAAAAATTATAGTTCTTCTCAACCAGCCTGAAGGCGAGCAGGGCGTTCCGGAAGAGCTTGCAAAGCAGCTTTCGGCTGACGGAATTTCATATTTCTGTGTCAGTGCGCCGCTTGAAGTCGAGCTTTCGGAACTCTCGCCTGAAGAACAGACCGAATTTTTGAAAGATTACGGACTTTCTGAAAGTGCTTCTGTCCGCTTTATCAAAAGTGCTTACGCGGCGCTCGGACTGATTTCGTTCCTGACAGCCGGAAGTGATGAAGTCCGCGCATGGCCGATCAAAGACGGTACTCCGGCGCTCTATGCCGCGGGAAAGATCCATTCCGACATCCAGCGCGGTTTCATCCGTGCCGAAGTCGTTCACTTCGACGATTTCATCAAGTACGGAAGCGAAGCTGAATGCAAAAAGGCGGCGGCCTACAGGCTTGAAGGAAAGGAATATGTCGTAAAAGACGGTGACATTATCAATTTCAGATTCAATGTTTAGGAGAAACAATGACACTTCTTCATAT
>CACZFE010000101.1 GCA_902780365.1 uncultured Spirochaetales bacterium | reverse complement strand
AGATTTCGAAATTGATTTTTACATAAGAAGATGTTTTGATAGTAATATCTTTTGCAGTGATACTGGAGATCGGGTCATGTATTGTAAGTTACCCAATATGATTATATGGGGAATACTTTCTGACTGTGAGCCTCATTGGTGTTATGGGAGGAAAATTGATGTAGATGGTGGTTTTTTAAATATGGAATTTGATCAATACGATGACGAAATAATAGAATATATATATCATAGAATAGGTATCAGTGCTCTAATGTTGAGAGAAGATGCTCAAAATTTCTCAGACCAGCATGTAAAAAGACTTTGTGAAAAGATGAGTAAATCTCCAAACTTAAAAAATAGTGAGTTAGGCGAAATCCTTTCTTTACGAAAGATGCCTACAGTAGAACGTCCAGACGAAGATACAATCATATTTCGGATAGAATAATTGGATGCTTCTGGCTTATTCATTAAAATCCATAATTGTTTTAGTAAAACATCAAAGCTATTCTGGTCATAAAAACACAAAAAACGATTTTGTTTAAAGCTGCCAATTTGGTACGCAAAAAAAAATCCCAAATTATTCGTCATCCTTTTCTTTAGGCAGCTTTTCTTCAGTAATATCAATAGCTTTATCTCCCACAAGAATTGAGTGGAAATACTCCAGATTGGCCATTGCGCGTTCGTTCCTCTCTTTTTCAGCCTGAAGTTCCATCTTCAGCCGCTCGAATTTTTTCTCAAGAGCCGCCTTGTCCGCCTTTTCCCCGCCAAGAACGCGATAAGGCTGAAATTCACGCTGACTTTCAAGAGATTTTCCGAAACATGACATGTAAGGTTTCAGAAAGCAGAGATTTTCGACAAGGATTTTGGCGTCCTGCGAAAGCATGAACTTGTCTTCGCGCCTGTTGAAAAAACTGTCCGCGCTCGGAACATGAAAACGCTTGTCGAAGTCCTCTTTGTTTTTGATAATTTCGCGAACCCAGTTCGCAAGTTTTCCCGGATTTTCGTAACCAAGCTCCCGAATGAAATCGAAAAGCACCAATGTCTCGGCATCACAAATCTTTTCCATAATCCTCCTTGCATCAAAAAAAACCGATTTTGCTTATCCCTACCATTTTGGCATAAAAGTTTTTTCTGACGACTCACAAAAAGTTAATAAAATCAACTTGTTGCAAAGAGTTTTGGGTTCTGGCGCAATCGGCTTACAAAAAGGCTCTAAAACAAAACCAAGCCCTGAATTTTAAAAACGACCGATTGTTAAGCTGAAATAAATGACTGTTTACCTGCGATAAACAACCATCCGAAGTCCAAAAAACCTTTTAATGCCTTTTGGCAACTCCGTTACCTGCCGGTGAAATGCTCGCCGTTCGCGAAAAGCGGGAAAACCTTCCCAGATCGCACAAAATAACATCTGCTGCTCACAGCGCAACAATAAACGCGGAAATTATGGGGATTTCGAAATAAAATGCAAGTTTTTCGATACCGCCGTGTCGAAATATCGAAATATCGGTATATCGGTATATCGACTAAAGATGACGGCGGCTGAATTTTTAATTTTTCGGGTAATTTATTTTGACTTCCTTGATTTTGAGATTCTGTGCCGAAACCCAGTCGAAATCTATTCCCAAACTCTTTAAATGGGCCACTCTGTACCACCACCACGCATTGAGAAGAGCCCTTTTTCTCGAACCGGAATCAAATTTTCCCTTGACTTTTTCAATGCGCTCAAGAGTTTTTTCAGCTGCTTCCCTGACATCCTTGTCGATATCGTTCTTTTTCAGGTGGTTGAAAACTTTGCAGTTGTTGAATCCGGGATTTACTCTCAGATCTCCCGCCGCTTCGCAGTAAGCCTCACGCCAGAGCGGATGAGGTTCTATCACTTTTATGTCGTAGCCGTCCCTGAACTCTTCCGGCACTGTTTCAGGATTTTCCTTGCGCCTGTTTATCGCATAATCATCCGCAGATTTGAGCTGCTCGGCAAGATATTTGAACCACTCTTCGCATACTTCGGCAGCTTCTTCAGTTTCCAGCGAACCGAGAAGCGGAGTCAGACGCAGCGGCACAAAAGCCCAAGTGTAGCGGTCATACTCGTAATGTTCCATGTCGATCGAATACGCCTGCTCCTTGAGATTCCTGAAAATCGCAAGCAGCGGCTTTACCGCTTTCCATGCACCGAAACAGTTTATCAAAAACGAGACGGCTGTGTGAAACGCCTGAGTCGATACACAGGATTCGACATTGGAAATAGTATAAGATTCAAAAGGCTCGTTTGCATAATAATCAGACGGTTTGCCGCCAGATGCAGCGATTTTTTTAAGCTCACTCAGAAAAGCGTCTATATCTTTTTTCAAAGCATCTTTGTCGATGCCGACTTCGGAAAAGTCGGCACTTTTTCCGCAAAAATCCAATGTATGCGAAGTTAAAACTATTTTCTGAAAAAGTTCCGGAAGCTCCGTAAAATACCATTTTCCGCGCACCCATTCCTCAAGAAACTCCTTGAGATACTCAACTCTATCCTGAGACTCCACTGGTTCATCGTTGCAGCAGCGTTCCTGCTGCCCCAGCAGAATCTCGCCGTAATTCACAAAAAGATCGCAGGCGTCTCTCAACTCCTCCAAATTTTTTAAATTCACTTTAAACACACGCCTTTTTATCGGTATTCTATACCCAGGATCAAGCTTCATCATAAAAGAGAAAAACTCGCTGTTTCTGAATTCATCAATGCCGAACCTGGAAACTTTTTCGGCAAGGTAATTTTTCATTTCTTCATCTGCAAATAAGATTCCGGCGAGTTTCTCTTTTGTTTCACGTTCGAGAATTTCGTCATAACTGTCATGTTCCGACCTCATTTCCTTCAAAGAATCGTCGTTTTCAACTTTGACGACATATATACCTCTACCTTCATGTTTCTTCCGTAAAGCCCTGACTTCTTCATCACTTTTCGCTCCCATAAGCATTTTGGAAGTCGTGGCTAAAATTTCATGGTATTTTCCCACATATTCCTTGTACTTCAAAGTTTCAAAAACAAACTTTGCGGAAAGCATATTCTGATTTACTGCGTCATTCAAAAAAGCGGTATTGTTGAGAATCCCTTTGCAAATTTTGTAAAAACACCTTGCAGCTTTGTTGTAGTCTGCGATCAAAATCTGATCTCTCAAATACTTTAGTTCATTTGTATAAATTTCTCTATAGAAACACTTTTCAAAACTTACGAAGGCGATTTCATCAGCCGCGAATTTGTATAATGCCGGAATATCACTGATAGTTTTAAGTTTTTTAAGAGTATCTCCGCTTTTAAAGGCATCAAACCTATCTTTCGGAACAAAAAAATTATCAGTAAGAGTATCGTATTCCTTTTCATAGCGGCGTTCTTCCGCAAAGTTGTCCCAAAGTATGAAATATCTGAGGAAATCAACTCTTACAGCATCAAAGCGCGGGTTGAAAACCGACATTACCGCTGGCAGAACTTTGTGATAAAAACCTCCTGCAAACTTCTCCTTGTCACTCAAAGATTTATCGGCAAACCAGAACTTGCCGTCATCGTAATTCGCAATTTTGAGCAGCTGTCCTGCCTCTTCTTCGGTCAGCAGATCTGCCGTCACTTTCATCAGTTCTTCTCTTTGCGCCTTGTCGCAGACGCGGAGGAAACATTTGGCGTATTCATCTGCCGGATGCCCTTTCTTGAATGTATCCCAGTCCTCTCTTTCTTCTTTGGTGCACAAACTCAGTTTTTCATTTTCACGTTTCCCCAAAAATATAGAGAAAACACGTCTGATGTTTCCTTCTTTTGTTTCTTTTTCGTCAAATTTACCGAATTTACTCATATTATCCTCCAATTTAAGCCTGCGGCCGGACGAGCCGACCGCAGGAATGTTTGTTTTATGCCGCCGCCTCTTCTGGATATTCCGAAAGCAGACATGCAATCTTTCTCATCTCCTCAATATCGTGAGCCGGATTATCGCAAACTTCAAGGATTTCCAAATCATTCGGTTCTGCTTTTAATCCGTAACTCTTATAAATGTCAAACATTTCAGTTCCTCTGTAGATCTGAAGCGGAAACGCTGTAATTTTAGAAAAGCCTAATGTTCTCAGCGAATTAACATCATTCCTGAAAGATTCCGCCGTCTGACAAGGCAATCCGTAAATGAGCGTGATCTCTGTCCTGATTCCGCGTTTTGCCACTTCTTTCAACTTTTCAAGCACTTTTTCTTTAGTTCCGCATCCGCCGCGGTTGATTTCCCTCATAACTTTTTCGTCAAGCGACTGTACTCCGATCTCGAAAATGAGGTTCGGCATTGTCTCTGCAATATCAAGATATTCGTCTGTAAGCGTTTCAGGGCGTATCTGCAAAGAAACTGCCGCTGTAATTTTCAACTCTTTCAGCAGCGTCAAAAACTCGAAGCTGATTTCCTTAAAATCAGCGCGCACATCGTTGAAATAGGGATCGAGAACATTGATCTTTCCCACTTTTGCAGCCTTGAAAAGCATCAGTTCCTGCCTGTGGGCTTCCATACAGCCGACACAGAAAACCTTTTTCTCAGGATTGCGGTGACGGCAGAACGAGCAGTTGAAAAGACATCCGCGTCTGAGTTCCATTCTGACCGTCATTCCCTCTTTCAGCGGAATAAGACCGGACAAATACGGTGAAGTCACCTCCTCGAACACAGGGAGTTCCTTTATGAGAGGATTCCTGCTTCTTTCAGCACGGTAAAGGTATTCTCCAAGATTCGCGAATACTTTTTCTCCGTAAGATTCAATGAAAAAGTCAGCAGAAGGATACTCTTTTCTGAGCGTTTCAAGACCTCCGCAGACCATCGGGCCGCCCATCACGATAATCGGAGGTTCTTTGCGGCTGCCGAGAATCGCCATCGTCTTTTTAAGAAGCTCGTCACTCCATGCAAATACGCTGAAAGCCGCGATATTGCAGCCGTTTTCCATGATTTTTTCTGCAATCAGAACTGCTGTTTTATCGTAATTGATGCAGAATTTTCCAAGGTTTTCATCAAAATGTCTGTTCAAATCGTAAGTAAAAGTGTCAATGCTGCCGTTGCTTTTCCCATGCCTGAACGCATTGACCAGACATGTTATTCCGTAAGGGGTGCGTTCTTCGTCATGACGGCAGAAATTCGTCGAAACGAGAAGAACTTTCAATTTTTCTGATGAATTTCTCATATATAAACCTCTTCAATCTTGAGTTAATAAAGCTCCCGCAGTTCCTGCGGGAGCACTGCCTAATAACCATGTTTTTTTATGGTCTTTATTTTGTTTTCGTAAGCATCATGACTTCCGACAAAGAAAGTCCTGCCGTCAGTCAGGAGCCTGTAGTTCATGCTGAGCCTGAAGGAATAAAATTCATTTTTCAGACCAGCCAGCTTTTTCCATCCGTGGCGAATGCCTTTCTGGAAAAGTTCAATAATTTTTGCAGCTTTATTCAAAAGCTGTTTAGGAATTTCACCTAATTTTTTCATTTTTTCCTCCAATGATAAATTTTAAAAACACATCTTCGGAAAATTTAGAAACTTTGGATTGTTGTAATGGGAAAAATAAGACTCTTTGACAACTGTCGGTAACTTGTAAAAGCCTCACAAGCCGATCTGAGCTCTTCACTCAGCGTAACTTGTTCACCGTGTCAACCCATGACGGCTGAAACTGCAATCGAAACAACTGTTTCACACAGCACGATAAACTCTCAATTACTCCGTTCCTCAGTTTTCAATGATCTCCGAAAAACGCTGTTGTTTATAAGAAAAAAATGATCAAAGTCAAGAACTTTTAAATCTTTTTCGGATTTTTCACGAAAAGCCGCCCCTACCTTCCTTCACCGGTAAAAATTATTCCGACAGCCAGTCTATTATATTGACGAATTTTATGCCGTTTTCGCTTGTTATGAAGCTCCTGTCCATTGAAAGGATGATTTTTTCATAGTTGTCGCGCACTGTCTGCAAGGGACGGATTTCCCGAGCTCTTGTTTCGGGTGAGATTATGCTTTCTGCGACCTGAAAATAGATTTTTTCATCGGTTTTTTCGGCGACGAAATCAATTTCGTTTTCACCGGCTTTTCCAATATAAACACGGTATCCGCGCCGTCTAAGCTCAAGATAGACTATATTTTCAAGAATATGTCCACGTTCGGCGTCACGGTATCCCAAAAGCAGATTCCTCAAACCGATATCCGCAATATAATTTTTAGAGAGAGTCTTCAGCAGCTGTCTGCCCTTTATGTCATACCTGCCGACATAGTTTCGGAAATGGGGATAGCAGATGGTTTGTTGAATGACCTATGTGATTTAGAATGTGAAAGTGGACTTGACTATCAAGTTCTATATTTCTCTACAGAGGACTGGGAGATAAATTAACAACAAATACAATATTCATTCTGACAATTCAAGTTCGTAGCCAATATGCCTGCTTCTCACCCATATCTCCATCATACTGAATTGGCTGGAGGCATAGGTCTAGACTATGCATTTGAATATGAGGGGACAGCTAGGTATATGGAGCCTTTCCTTCATCAAGATGTTGTGGTGACTAACAAGGAAGAATGCGTGTATGTGGGTGAATCGGAATATGCCGACTGGAAGGCTCTTGACAACACCACCCGCAATGCATTTGCAGAATACA
>CACZFE010000100.1 GCA_902780365.1 uncultured Spirochaetales bacterium | reverse complement strand
TGAAGATGAAGAAATAATTAAAACATTAACATGGAGACAATTATATATTAAATTTTATCTTGAAGAATATTGCAAATTTTTCCCATATATAGGAGATTTTAAACAACTTTATAACATTTTAGATAATGTAAAGGGAGAAGTAATTCACTTTGTTTTGTTTACATCTTCTTTTGGAATACTAAAAAGTGATTTTAATTACATTAGAGCCATTTTTTCAAGATTAACTTCTCTTAAATATTTAGAATTAGTTTTTACCCAAGGTGCAAATATTAAATTATTAAAAAATTTAGTAAAAGGTATATCAAATGCTTTAAAAGAAAAAACACCTATAGAGCATTTAAAAATCATTAGTAATCCAAATAGTTACAATTATTCCAATAAAGAAATGAATATATTAACAATATTAGATCATTTACCTTCATTAAAAATATTGGATTTAAGCAATGTGGCTTTAAATATAAATAATATTTTAAGAATAAGAAATCATTTATACTATTACAAAAAAATAACAGTATTAGATTTATCTTATTGTGGTTTAAATGATGAAATGAGCAATGAATTAGCAGATGGTATAATGAAAGCAAAAGGTTTAGAAAAATTATATATCAAAGGAAATAAATTAGTAAAAGGTTTATGTACTATATTATATAATTTAGCTTTCCAACCTTCAATTAAAATTATAGATATCTCAGATAATCAAACTTGTGATAAAAAAGAAGCAGCAGTCTCTTTACATAAATTAATTAAAATGAGTCAAACTGTTGATACTATAATAGCAAATAATTTAACTAATTTTAATAAAGAATTATCAAATGATTTCTATTATGCTTTAGGAGATAATAATAATTTGACATATTTAGATTTGAGTAAAAATGGAATTTTCTCAAATGTTATAAATTTAGGTATGGCTATAGCTTTCAATGCTTTAAAAAATGGTAGTTTGTCATATTTAGATATTTCTTACTGTGGTTTTAATTGGGATACTTTTAATAATTTAGTTAAAGGAATGAAAATTTCTGAAAATGATCATAATAAATGGTATGGATTCCAATTTAATTCCAATATACAAAAAGAATCTCCACAATTTTATAATAGAGATTTCCATTGTAATTTGGAAACATTTATTCCGAACGGGGTTATGATATCGAAAATGTTTACTTTGTTTTTCCGGATGAATTTGTCAAAATCAATGACGAAAAGGTATTCGGAATCCTCTTTAAAGGCTTTCAAAGTCGTTCTGTGAACAACGATGTTCGTGCCGAAATCGCCCGAAGGATCGGCATAGTGTATCATTCCGCCGTTTCCTGTGTAAATTCCGTAATGGTCGTAAAGACCGCGCATTCTGTGGACTCCGACAACGTCGCCGAACTGGATTTCGTCTTCTCTGACAACTCTTTTGATATTACTGCCGTTTTCGTGATGTAATATTAAGTCAGTCATTTTTCCTCCAAAAACTGCACTATCTTATAAGTTCGAAGCCAAAAAAATCAATATGAAAATTGACATTCCTGCAAAATAACAATAAGCCTCTCAGGTTGCTGTTTTATCGGAAAATGGTTTCTGATAAGACCTTTGGCTTGATTTAGAGGAGGAAGTTATGACAAAAAGATTCGTTTGCAAGGTTTGCGGTTATGTTTATGAAGGTGAAAGCGCTCCGGAAAAATGCCCGGTATGCAAAGCTCCGTCAACAATGTTCGAAGAGATCAAGGACGAGCTCAAACTCGCTGCTGAGCACGAGTTCGGCGTTTATGAAAAGACTGTAAAAAACAACGCGAATGTCTCCGAAGAAGACAAAAAATTCATCCTTGAGCAGCTCAAGGCAAACTTCACCGGTGAGTGTGCTGAAGTCGGAATGTATCTCTGCATGGCAAGGATCGCTCACAGAGAAGGTTATCCTGAAATCGGTCTCTACTGGGAAAAGGCTGCTTTCGAAGAAGCTGAGCACGCTGCAAAATTCGCTGAACTTCTCGGCGAGACCCTTGAACCGAACATGAAAAATTCAACTAAAGCAAACCTTAAATGGCGTGTTGACTGCGAATTCGGCGCAACAGCAGGCAAAGTCGAGCTTGCAACACGCGCAAAACAGAACGGTCTTGACGCGATCCACGACACAGTTCACGAGATGGCCCGCGACGAAGCACGTCACGGAAAAGCTCTCAAAGGACTTCTTGAAAGATACTTCGGGAAATAATTCTTAGCGCCGAAAATCCTGTCGAAATTTCGAAATGTCGAAACATCGAAATATCGACGGCGCAAATTATCGCGGCGATGTTACGGCGCGTTACATCCAATTCTTGACATCATTGAATAATTTTTCAGGCTGATTGACCGAAACACTGTGCGAACTTTCGGGATAGAAGGGAAATGTGACAGTTGCCGACTGGCCGTCATTGAAATGAACGGTGAACGACTCGTCTCCGGTTTCGACGCTTGAAACGCTGCTGAATTTTTTTGCCGCTTCCGGAGTCGCTTTTGCGTAAAGGATGATGTCTTCCTCTGCGTTGGTGATAAAGGTTTTTACGGTTCTTATATTTTCCAGGAACATTTCGCCGTTCACATCGCTGTAAGGAGAGGTCGAAGCGTTGTAGAACGTTGAATTTATTGTGTTGTTTGTGTCAACATAGTATTCGTCATAGTTCGGAAGAGTTCCGAAAACGCTTTCGAGGTCTCCGCTTGCAAGAGGATGAGCGTTACGCTGTTCGAGTCGTGTTTTCATTATGATTTTTACGCTTTCCGGAAGATTTTTGAATTCATCTGTTCCGGTAATGTTTCTCGAAAATCCGTAACCGCCGTATCTGAAGGCACCGGTTCTGTTAGCCGCATAAAGATTTTCTATTTTGGTAGGATCGTTCATTATGAACTGCCCGAACAGCGAAAACTGAAGCATTTTTGCAATGCCGTAGTCTGTATAATCGAAAAGCCAGTTGTATTCGTGGCGGTAAGCATAGATATCGCGGCCTGCATTCTGGACGTAATTCAACGCGTTGCTGTGTTTGTCGCACCACGAATTTCCGCATGGTTTAAACTGTTTCCCCGTTTCCTGCTGAATTTCGTAAAGCGGACTCCCGCTTTGTTCGAGAACTTCACCGACTGCATCCATCTGCTGTTCACCCATGGCAAGAGGCTGTATCATGATTTGACCGTTAAACTGCTTTGCAACCTGCTCTTTCGAAGGCATTCCGGTTATCGCAGAGTCGATTTCACGGAAGTGCTGCGCGATTTCTTCAAAAAGTGCCGCGTCGTAAAAAGTTCTGTTGTGCTCAGCATAGTCGGCGACATTGAGAAGAATGTTGATCACTGCGGTTGTTCTTGTTCCGCCGTAGCTTTCTCCGGCCAGAATTACAGGATTCGACTTGATTGCCTGATGGTTGTCGAGAAAGCGCAGAATTACACGGATAAAGTCCGCCGCATCGACGAAAACATTGAAATTCGCAGTTGAAAAATAGTTCGAACGGCTGCGGCTGTTTGCCGGATCGTCAACTATGCCGTAGGAAAATCCTGTTTGTCTCGCATCGATGTAAAGAAGGTTGCCGAGGCGGTTCCAGTTGTATGGATTGTCGGCGGCGCCTTCTCCGGCAATGCTCTGGTCAGCCGTTTTTTTGGAAGTGTTGTAGAGGAAAAGAAGCGAAGAAGAAGAACCGGGACCTCCGTTGTATAAGACGAAGAGCGGTTTGCTCTGCGGATTTTTGTCCGCCGGCTGGAAATAGTACCACATTTTCCCGCGTCCGCTTGTATTGCTGCGGTTGTCGAGAGTGTAGCTGTTTTCTTCCAGATCTATAAAACCAGATTCGTAATCCAGCCCTTCGACAATAACGAGATCGTTGTCGGGTTCTGTATCGTCGTTGTCCGGTGCGGTATCTCCGGTATCTGTGTCTCCGGTGTCACCTTCGCTGTCAGAGCTGTCTGTGTCGCCGTGATTGCTTCCGTCCGGTGTTTCGGCATCGCCGTCGCTTTCACCGTCCGGTTCTTCAGTCCACGGATCACTGTCGTTTTCGGAAGAAGGTTTGATTCTTGACGAATTGTTGCTGCATGAAACTGCAAAAATCAGGACAAGTGCTGCAAATAAGAAAAACTTTTTCATTTTTCCTCCAGTAAACAATTTATAATTACATCGTCTGTTTTTCCAACCACTTTTTTACGAGTTTGGCAGGCTGGTTCACCGGAACGCTGTGCGAGCTTTCGGGGTAGAACGGGAAAGTCACTTCAACTGACTGCCCGTCGGAGAAGCTGACGGTGAAAGAGTCCTCTTCAAGGGTAACGTCTGAAACGCCTTCGAAACTTTTGAGCGATTCAGGGATCCCTTTTGAGTAGATGATGATGTCTTCCTCTGCCTGCGTGATGAAAGTTCTGACGGTTCTGATGTTTTCCAGGAACATTTCGCCGTTTATGGTATCGTAATGGTCGATTGCCGCAGTTGAAAATGTTAAATTGATTTCGTAGCTTAAATCGACGAAGTATTCATCGTATGGAGGCAGTTCTCCGAAAACGCTTTCAAGGTTCCCGCTTGAAAGAGGTTTCGCGCCGCGCTGTCCGATACGTGCTTTCATGATGATTTTTTCAATTTCCGGAAGATTTTCAAAAGCTGTATCGGACGGTGGATTTTTCAGATATCCGTTTCCTGTCGAGCTGTATCTGAAAGCTCCGCCGCGGTTTTCGGCATAAAGTTCGTTGATTTTTTTTGGATCGTTGAGGATAAATTCGCCGAACATCGGCATCTGAAGCATTTTTGCTGCTCCGACATCGGTGTAGTCGAAAAGCCAGTTAGACGGTCTGCGGTAAGAGTAATAATCGCGTCCCGCTCTCTGAACATAATACAGCGCGTTGTTGTGTTTGTCGCATCGACTGTTGCTGCCGCAAGGATTGAAAATCTGTCCAGTCTCTTTCTCGATGATGTAAAGCGGGCTGTCGCTTTGTTCGAGAAGTTTTCCTTCGGCGTCAAACTGCTCCTGGCCTGCTACGAGAGGCTGGATCAGGATTTGTCCGCCGAACTGTTTTGCGACGGCTTCTTTCGAAGGCATTCCGTCAATCGACGGATCAATTCCCTTGAAGTGAGCAGCGATTTCGTTGAAAAGTGCTTCGTCGTAAAACTGTCTGTTTTTTTCAGCATAATCTGCAACATTCAAAAGAACGTTGAGGATCGCTGTCGACCTTGTTCCGCCGTAGCTTTCACCGGCAAGCACGACAGGATTCGATTTAAGGGACGGGTGGCTTTCCAAAAAGCGGAGAATGACGCGGATAAAATCTGCTGCATCGGCGAAAACGTTGAAGTTTGAGGCCGAAAAATAACTGCTTCTGGCCGAACTGTCGCTCGGATCGTCAACTATTCCGTAAGAAAATCCTGTCTGTCTGGCATCAACGTAAAGGAGATTGCCGAACCGGGTCCAGCTTGATGCGTTCTCTGCAAAACTGTCTTCGGAAAATGCCTGGTCGCCTGTTCTTTTTGCTGTGTTGTAAAGAAATACGATTGCCGAAGCCGAACCGGGTCCTCCGTTGTAAAAAACAAAAAGCGGTTTTTCCTCAGGATTTTCGTCTGCAGGCTGGAAGTTATACCACATCATGGCTTTGCCGGTGGTGTTGTGATCATAATTTTTCAGCACGTAATCAACACTTTCGAGAGCTATGAAGCCTGATTCGAAATCAAGATTGTCCTCTGTTTCGCTGTCGTTCTCTTCATCCGGTACTTGTTCTTCGCTGTCGTAATCTGTGTCATCCGTCAACGGATCGTCGTCCGGATCGGTATTTTCCCCGGGTCTGGAGGAATTGTTGCTGCATGAAACTGTGAAAAGCAGAGCAACTGCCGCAATAAGAAGTATTTTCTTCATTTTTTCTCCGTTATATTTTTCCGTTTTTTACAAGAGCTGACATTCTTTTACAGATGGTTTCCTGATCGAAATCCCTGATATTCGGAATCCTTCCTCCCGCCATGTCAAGATGTCCGCCGCCGGAGCCTATTCCTGCGAGAAGCTGCTGTATCATCGTGTTCGCCGGGATTTCCGGAAGTTCGCTTCTGACGCAGAATGAAACGCAGTCCGATGACTGAGCCGAGAGAACGACGACTTTTATCTCTTTTACCGAAAGAAGGTAGTCCGCCAGAATTGCAAGGAGGTCCTTGTCGCAGCCTTCCTGAAAATGGCAGTAGGCACAGCGGTCTTTAACGCGGATTTTATCGAGAAGATATCTGTATTGCTTGACATCTTCGAGTTTTATCGAGTTCCTGACAAGCGAGTTCACGAAAGCCACGTCGCTCACACGGTAAAGCATGGCTACGGTTTCGATATCGATAGGATTCGCATTCCGCGTAAACTGGTGTGTATCGAAGACTATTCCTGCATGAAGCGCGGTCGCGACCTCTCTGCCCGGTTCGAGCATAAGTTCGGCAAAGTATGAAAAAAGTATGCTGGCACATGCACCGTAGTCGCTTCTGATGTCGCAGAACTCGAGATCCTCGTAGGCCGTACCGGGGTGGTGGTCGATAACTGCCAGGACCTGACCTTTCAGTTCGGCTATGTTTTTGTTCTTTTTATTTGCATCCACTATGACGATAGAGTCATCGTCGCTGAGTTCGTATTTGTAGTGCGGAAGTATCGGGATATTCAGCCTGTCGATCATTTTTTGAAGTGAATCCCTCAGAATGTCGCCGTGGTATATGATGGCCGAATCTATTTTAAAGTTTCGCAACAGATAATGCAGCGCAAAAGCCGATGCTACCGCGTCGTGATCGGGGTAGTTGTGAGTCTGGATAAATACCCGTTTTTTGTTTTTAAGAGTTTTTATGAGTTTCTTTACTGTCTGCATTGATTTTTCCGCTTAGCTTTTCCGCGACAATCTGGATATCGTGCCATCCCGGCTGCTGGTAAAGCCTTAGTCCGAAGAAACCGGCTGATGAGATAAGGTGGTCGAAAATATCCGACTGAACTGCTTCGTATTTTTCCCATTCGGTATCTTTTGTAAATGCGTAGATCTGAAGAGGAAGCCCGTACTCCGTCTGCGGCATCTGCCTTACCATAAGTGTCAGATCGTGCCTCAGCATACTGTTGTGCAGAAGATACTGCTTCGCATATTCACGGAAAGTGCCGATGTTGGTGAGCCTGCGCGTATTGGCCTGGGCTGAGTTGTCGCTTTTTGCATTGTATTGCTTTATTTCCGCCGTTTTCGCATTGATATAATCCGAGATGAGTTCGATCTTGCCGAGTTTTTCGATCTCTTCGTCAGTGAGCCGGCGCACGGAGGAAACATCGAAGAGGATGTTTCTGCTTATCCTTCTTCCGCCTGATTCGACCATGCCGCGCCAGTTTATGAAGCTTTCCTCCATGAACTTGTGGGTCGGAATGTTCGCGATAGTTTTGTCCCAGTTCTGTATCTTTACGGTGTGGAGCGCGATATCGATGACTTCTCCGTCGGCGTTGTTCTGCGGCATTACGATCCAGTCTCCCTTTCTTATCGAGTTATTTGCCGCGATCTGAAGTCCTGCGACAAAACCGAGGATCGTATCCCGGAAAATCAGCATTATAACGGCAGTCATAGCGCCGAAACCGCTGAGAAGAAGGGCAGGGGATTTGTCAAGAAGTATCGATATTATCGCAATAAACCCGACACAGTAGAGAATGATGAGAACTATCTGCATAAGTCCTTTGAGCGGTCTGTCCTTCGAGATTTCGAAAGAGTCGTAGATTTCGAGCATAGACTTGTTCGCGGCTCTCAGAATATCCATGATGACGATGATTATTATGCAGAAAGAGAGCTTTTTCAGCCAGTGTCCGCCGCGCTCGAACGAAAATGCCGACCAATAGAAGACCAGAGCAGGGACCATGTTCACGAATTTCGAGAAGACTCCGTGGTTGAAAAATATGTCGTCCCATTTGGTTTTAGTCCGCGTCACGGCGAATCTGATGATCACATCGACTATTTTTCTGGCGATAAACGTGAGAAGCACAGCGATCAGCGTGACAACGATGAAATTGAAAAATGCGTGCAGCAGAGTGTGTGCGGCAAAAAAGTCTGAAAACATGTCGGGTGTGACTATTTTAAAAAGCGGTTTCATTTTTACCTCCGAGCCAAAACGGGGGATTATAACGATTTTTTCGGGAAATTAAAGAAGAAATTAAGGTTCGTCAGAGTCCGTGTCGGCTGAATCGGTATTGGCAGAGTCGGAATCTGAGGTGTCGGAATCTGATGTGTCGGAATCTGTGGTGTCAGTTGTATCGGTATCATCTTTTACATAAGGATTTTCATCGCACGCGTCACCGATCCCGTCACTGTCGCTGTCAAGCTGCGAACCGTTGAAATCGTCGGGGCAGTTGTCTATGCAATCGAAAACTCCGTCGCCGTCTTTGTCGGTATCGGCAACTCCGCATCCGCATTCGCCTGCCGAAATACCTTTGTCTTTATCGTTCGGGCAAAGGTCGCAAACGTCACCGTAGTCATCTTCGTCAAAGTTTTCCTGTCCCGGATTTGCGTCTTTCGGACAGTTGTCTTCTCCGTTTAAAATCTTGTCGCCGTCGATATCGTCGTCACAGGCGTCGCCTATTCCGTCACCGTCCATATCAGGCTGCTGTCCTGGCGAAAAAATAGAGCCGCCCTCTTTCGGATTCGCCACTTTAACGCAGTTATCCTCGCTGTTTTTTACACCGTCGCCGTCAAGGTCGTCGTCGCAGGCGTCACCGAGGCCGTCGCCGTCGAGGTCTGCCTGATCAGCGTTTTTGTCCTGCGGGCAGTTGTCTATGCAGTCAACGATTCCGTCACCGTCAGCATCCGCGTCGCTTTCTGCAACTCCGCATCCGCATACACCGGGTTCTGTTTTAGCAGGATCTACCGGGCATCCGTCCTCGCTGTCAAGAACGCCGTCACCGTCGCTGTCTCTGTCAACGGAAGGATCGTTGTCGTTCCAGGGATTGTTCTCGTCGTCTCTGCCGGGACGCCAGCTGTCGCTATCGGGGTTTTCCTCGGGATCTTCCTCTTCACCGTTCCAGCCGTCTCCGCCGTTTCCGCCCTCATCATCGTTTGAAGGTCTTTCACGGTCGTCGTTCCATCCTGGTCTTTCGCTGTCAGTTTCTTCTGTATCTGATGCATCGGCATCTGAAACTTCCTCAGAGTCAGGATTTTCCGTTTCACCGGTGTTGTCCTCGTAAGTTCCTGAGCTTACAAGCTTTGTCTCTTCAAAACAGCCGAAAAAGAAAAAAGAAAGAAAAATCGCAAAAATCACTGTTTTTTTCATCTTAAAACCTCAATAAAAGTCAAAGAACGTGAAATTTTAATGATTTTTGAACAAAAGGCAAGGAAAGATATTTTGTAATTTATTGAAATCGCGACATTCTTGACTGAAAGCGCTTTGAGTTGTAAAAGTCGGCGGTTTTTATGATTTTCGGAGGTCTTATGAAAAGGTTTTTTGCTTTAGTTTCGCTTATGTTTCTGGCGGTTTCATGCCAGCAGCTCGACAAATTTTTAGGGATCGAAATCAACAAAAAGGTTGAAAAGCCTGTCAACAAAATCGTCAATGTCGAAGCGACTGATGATCCGGCTACAGTGCAGGAAAACGGGAATCTGCTCGGCTGGATGCGCTATCCCGCGGTTTCTCCTGACGGAAGCGAGATCGCTTTCGCATTCATGGGAGATATCTACATCGTGCCGGCAAAAGGCGGTTTTGCCCGCGCTCTGACTTCGGCTCCTTCCTACGAATCGAGGCCTGTCTGGGCGAACAGCGGAAAAACGCTCGCCTTTGTAAGCAGCCGTTTCGGAAACCTCGATATTTTCACGATTTCAAAAAACGGCGGAAACGCGAAAAGACTCACTTTCCACTCCGCGAACGACATTCCGATGGCTTTTTCGCCCGATGATTCGATCGTTTACTTCAATTCGCCGAGAACCGGCACGAAAGAAAGTTCGCTTTTCCCCTCAAGAAGTCTGCCTCAGCTTTACTCCGTTCCGGCTGAAGGCGGCGCCGAAAAGCTTGAGATCCCGTTCCCTGTCATTGACCTCAACATCAGCGCGGACGGCAGGAAATTCATCTATCACGACAAAAAAGGATACGAGAGCGACTGGCGCAAACACCACGTTTCAAGCAACGCAAGAGACCTTTGGGAATACGATATGGAAGTTAAAAAGTTCGATAAACTCACCGATTTTGCGGGAGAGGACAGAAACCCTGTTTTCGGCGAAAACGGAGATATCTACTATCTGAGCGAAGAGAGCGGCTCGCTCAATGTCTGGAAACGCTCGTCTGCAGGCGCTAAAACGCAGCTCACGAAATTTGACACCAACCCCGTCAGATTCCTTTCGAGAAGCAGAAACGGGCTTCTCTGCTTCTCATTCGACGGCCAGATCTACACGATGAAAGAAGGGGAAGAACCTGTAAAACTCGAAGTTTTCTCAAGCGTGGAAATGAAGGCCAACGAAATCCGGGCAATGCTTTCGGCTGCCGACGAAGTCGCTCCTAATTCCGACGGAAGCGAGGCTGCGCTCGTGCTTCGCGGCGAAATTTATGTCGTAAACACCGAAACAGGCGCGACAAAAAGGATCACCGACACTCCGAACGAGGAAAGATGGGTAAACTTCCACCCCGAAAACAGAAAACTGCTCTATTCTTCGTTCAGAGACGGCACCTGGAAAGTTTACGAGACAAGCATGGATGATGAGAACGAGCCTTATTTCTCATCTTCGACGAAAATCAGCGAGAAAGAAGTGATTTCTGGCGATTTTAACGCATTCCAGGCTTACTATTCTCCTGACGGAAAGAAGATCGCATACCTCAAAAACAGGACTGAA
>CACZFE010000099.1:6693-12010 GCA_902780365.1 uncultured Spirochaetales bacterium | reverse complement strand
GTCAAAAAGGGAGACACCGTTCTTATCGGAAGCAGTAAAGACGCGGCTTTTGACAGATGGATGGCGGAAACTGCTCTTTCAAAAGGGGCGAAAAACGTTGTTGATGATTCTTTGGATCACGATATCAGTTATCCTGACTGCTGCATGAGTCCTGAGCAGCAGAAGAATATCAGGCTTGCCGTGAAATCGGCACTTCTCACCGAAAAAGAGGGGCTGAAGGTGCCGGATTTCTCTGTTTTGAGACTTCCTTCGAGATTTGAATTCGTGGAAGAAAACATTGTGACTGACGTTGCGCACAATCCGCCGGCGATAGCTTCTCTTGTCGGAACTGTAAAACGGAAACTCGGTGAAGTCGTTGTTCTTTACGGTGCCATGAAAGACAAGGATATAACGCAGGTCCTTGATTTAATAGGCGGGATTTCCGACGATATTTTTGTCATAAATCTCGAGGCCGACAACGACCGCGGCGCGAAAGTAGGGGATATCCTCGAACGCGCAGGTGAAGCTGTTTCGAAAAAGATAAAATATGCGGCAACTGACGATGAAACGATGCGTCTGGCACTTGAATTTGCCCGGAAAAACGGAAAAAAACTCCTTGTTACCGGAAGTTTCCACACAATAGAAAAATTTATGGATTTCAGGGAAAATTATTTCGCTAAGAATTCAATCTGATCTTTATCTGCTTTCGGGTTTATAATCATAAAGAAGAATTTTTTTGTATCGTCTGACGCGATGAGGACAACTTTATCGCTTTTTTTGATGCCGATATTTGTAAAAAGAAGTATTTTTTCGGTATGGCTGAGTGAATTCATGATATTTTCAGGAATGAATTCAGTATAGGACCTTTCAAACAGTTCTTTAAAAGTCGAAAGCGATTTCAGCGGGAAGCGGCTGGTCAAGGTTTCTTCTTTAAAAATTACCGATTCGTTGTTTTCAAGCTCAAGCGTGTATATTTGTTCAGAAATTTCTCTCAATTTCTTTTTTGTTGTCATAATCTTTACCGCTTTGTCGGAAAAGAGTTCGTTGTTAGGTTCAAGCTGAATCAGGACCGAAGTGAAGCGGTCGATGTCGAAGAGAAAATGTTTGGCTGCTATTCTTTTGAAAGTTGATGCCGGAATGTGGGTGAATTTGATGTTGAATCCGGGAAATATTTTGAGGATTGTCTCGCTTATCTGGCCTGTAAGGGCAGAATTGATGAATCCTATGATGATTTCCTTATTTTCTTTTTTGAATGAAACCGGAAGGGCAAGAAGGCGTGTTATTACGTCCGGCGTGAAGAATCTCGAAAAAAAGTCGTCTGACATGAACCCCTTTTTTTCTTCATACATGACGGGATAGCCCTCTTTTTCATAGAATTTCGCCAGTTTTTTTTCGTCGATCATTCCTTTTGAAATGGCGAACCAGATAGGGTCGACATTTTTCTTCATTTTCAGGATTCTGTTTGCGTTTTCCGAAGAAATAACATTTTCCTGAACCATTTTCAGCATCAGATTCCGCATATTGAAATCTCCGTCAAATTTTTGCGATTATAGGAACTTTTTTCTTGTATTTCATTGAATTTATCCGCCGTATCACGAATCTGACAAGCTTTTCGTCGAAACCTTCGCGGATAATTTCTTCTTCGCTCATTCCCAGATCCGAAACAGCGTGGATGACCGGATCCATAGTATGATACGAATAGCCGATCTCTCCTTCGTCAGTCTGACCTTCGAAAAGATCTGCGCTTGGTGCTTTTTCGATTACGCTTGCAGGAAGTCCGAGATAGCGTGCAAACTCGAAAATATCGGTCTTGTAAAGGCTTCCGATGGGGTTGAGAGCTGAAGCGCCGTCGCCGAACATTGTGAAATATCCGAGTTCGATTTCGCTTTTGTTGCCGGTTCCGAGAACTATCGCACCGTTTGCTGCCGAAAAATCAAAAAGAGTCATCATTCTTGTTCTTGCCATGATATTTCCGAGACGTCCTTTTCTTGAAAAGTCCTGGTTCGTCATGTTGTTTGCCGCGAAAGTGTCGACGACTGCCGATATTTCGATTTTAAGGCTGTTTATTCCGGTGTTCTCAACTACTTTGAGGGCGTCTTCAATGCTTTTTGCACTCGAAGTTTTGTAGGGCATAAGAATTCCGGTGACGTTTTCCTTTCCTAAAGCTCTCGCCGCCAGTGCTGCAACAAGGGCACTGTCAAGACCTCCGGAAAGACCTAAAACCGCTTTTTTCTGACCTGTTTTTTCGATTTCTGTGACTAAAAACGAAGTCAGTTTTTTCTCAATTTCCTTAAAGTCGAGTTTCGGAAGAGTTATCATGCGTTCCCTCTCATTTTTAATTGATTTAATAATGATTTCCGTATGTTGAGCGAATTCGCAAAGTAGTCTGAAAGAATATTTTCCTTCTTTTCATCCTTTGAAAAACCTGAAACCGTGCAGTAGTCGTTTTCTATTGAATCAAGAGTTTCTGAATCGAAATCTGACATGAGAGAGATTCTGCATTTTTTGATAAATTCAAGTTCCGGTCTGTCAGGCATCGTGAAAGAGTGGGCAAGTTCGGCAAGCCATGACGCGGCGATGAAATTTCCGGGTTTTCTGTGCAGAGGAGCGACTTCTTCAAGAGAGACAAAATCGTCGAGAAAGTAGGTGTTGTTTTTTCTGCTGAGAACCACTTCGCAGTTTTCGAAAAGGGAGAAATTGTCCTTCCGGGAAAAAAATCTGAAAGTTTCCCCTTCTTTTGAAATGGTATGGAAAAAACCGTTGCCGTGCGATTTTTTGTATGTTATGGTGCCTTGAACAATATACATTAGTTTACCGATTCGATCTGCTGTCTCTTTTCAGGTTTGCGACGTTCGATTTCATTGGTTACGCCTAATTCTTTTGCAAGGTCGATACATTCGCTAAGGAAAGGAATGGAAACTTCTTTTGTGTTTATGGCCTGAATATCAAGGCATCGTCTGAGATAGGTCTGACCGAGCTCTTCGTCCTTAAGCATATACATTTTAAGCGCACCGCGGTATAAAGCCTCGACATCGAACGGAAAGTATTCAAGAGATTTTTTGTAATTTTCAGCCGCGAGTTTGTGCAGATTCTGTTCGTCATACATTAGCGCGAGCTGTTTGTAAGCCTCTGAATGTGTTCCGCGCATTTTGATTGCGGCATCGAAATGCTGTTTTGCGAGATCGTACTGTTTCTGCTTCCTGTAAACTATACCGATATTTGTTTCGGCATAGTGAGGTCTCGGATACATCGTGTCGGCCAGAACCGCCTGGAACTGCTCTAGAGCTTCACCGAATTTATTCTGCTCTAGATAGAGCGCGCCGAGGTTGTTTCTTGCGTCGGTGAACTTTTTGTCGATTTTCAAGGCTTTTTTGAAGTTTTCCTCAGCCTTCTTGTCTTCGTGCTCGATCATGAAGACGAGTCCGAGCGTGTTGTAATACTGCGGAAGGTCTGGTGCCGCCTCTATCGCCAGCAAGATCTCACGTTTCGCTTTGATATAGTCGCCCTGATTCAGAGCTGCAAGACCGAGCTGATAGTGGCCGTCGCTTTTTCTTTCGTCGCTTACTGTTTTAGTGTCCGTCGAAGAACACGCGACAATGAGCTGAAAAAGAATGAAAATTAAAGATATGAGTTTGATTTTATTCAATTTTTTCCTCTAAAAAGAGATTATTTCTTTTCCTCTTTCTTGTCAGCTTTCTTGTTCTTGTCTTCTTTGCCTGATCTTCCCCATTCCCAGCCGAATTCAACATCTGCGCCAAGATCCCACGATGAAACGTAGTGACCTTCGAGGTTGTCGTGCGGACGCGGGTTCTTTGCGTTCCAGAAAGTCCAGTGTTTTCCTGCATATCCGTTGATGTAGAGGAAGGGAAGAATCTGGAATCTGATGACGCCTCTGAAAAGAGAACTTACGTGGCTGTCGGAGAAAAGTTCTTTTGCACTGCCGAAGCCGCGTTTGTAATATGAAACCATCATTTTTACGATCCAGAGGTCGGGCAGTTCGAGGTGTGCAAAGAGCGATGAAGAATCGGGAAGTTTTTCGTATCCGAGCGAAAGGGCGATCCATGTTCTGAAACTGTAGCTGAGCTCTCCGTAGAAGGAGCCGACGAACTTGTCGTCCGAATCGTTCATCAAGTGCCAGTATTTGGAGCGTCCGTCAGGCTGGAAATCGCTTTTGCCGTAGATGTTGGTCATCATTTCCATCCGCTCTACATCGTAGAAAGTATCGAAGAACGAGGGGATATACGAGTCATGGTGAGCACGTCCTTCGAGCTGGACTCTGATCGCATGCTGGTTTTTCTTGTCAAGGTTGAATCTTCCGAGAACACCGAAAGTGAAGCCGCCTTTTACGAAGTCTTTCTTGAACCAAGAGTAGTCGGCGAAAGTCTTGATGTCGACTTTTTCGTTTTTAAAGAGTTTGATTTCAAAATCGATACCCTGCATATAGAGGAATTCATCATCCTCGACTATCGGACGTCCTTTGGAATCAACCGATATTCTTGGGATTCTGCTGTCTTTTCCGTTAAGGTAGTCTTCGGGATCGTAATCGTAATATTTTTCATATTTGAGTCTTGTCGGCGCGTTTCTGTCGGCAACAAACGAGTAGCCGAACGAAGCGCTTCTCGCATGGTAGTTTCCGATTCCAGCGAACGGTTTTACGAAAACCAGGCCGCCGAAAATGTTGCCTCTCGCTACATCTCCGAGGAGTGCTTCGAAGCCGGCGTAGTCAAAATACCAGTTGAGTTTTGCCGAAAGAGTCGAAAACGTCGAGTCGTGGTTGGGAATGTAGCGTTTGAGGATCGTTCCGTGACCGATCGTCTGCGCGAAGTTGCTTCCTATCGAAAGGTAAAGGTTGTCTTCGGAAGTTCCGATCTGGAAGTATCTGAGGATCTTGAGGTAATCCTGCCACTCATCCCAATCTTCTTTTCTGAAGCGGACACTGTGGTCGTTGTTGTTTATGTCCGTGTTGACAAGTCTGACATTCAGCGGAACGTGAAATCCGAAGATCAGGTCAAGTTCTTTTTCGCTGACAGGCTCTTTTATGAGTTTGTCGAAATGCATGGAGAATTTCGGGGTGATGACGAGATAAAGAGCATCATCCATCAATTTGACACCGGCTGCGAGACCTGCGCTGTTGTAGGGAGAGATGATCTCGTTGGCGCCGATGTTCGCGATTTCACCTTTCCAGAAAGTCTTTTCAATTTCTCTGATTTTTCTTTCTTTGTCGTCTTTTCCGGCAGCTTTCTGCTCTTCAGCAGCGGGAGCGGGCTGTTCTGCCGGTTTCTGCTCTTCAGCAGCGGGAGCAGGCTGTTCCGCCGGTTTCTGCTCTTCAGCAGCGGGA
>CACZFE010000099.1:0-6656 GCA_902780365.1 uncultured Spirochaetales bacterium | reverse complement strand
CCGGTTTCTGCTCTTCAGCAGCGGGAGCGGGCTGTTCCGCCGGTTTCTGCTCTTCAGCAGCTGGAGCAGGCTGTTCCGCCGGTTTCTGCTCTTCGGCAGCTGGAGCAGGCTGTTCCGCCGGTTTCTGCTCTTCGGCAGCAGGTGCAGGCTGTTCCGCCGGTTTCCGCTCTTCGGCAGCGGGAGCGGGCTGTTCCGCCGGTTTCTGCTCTTCGGCAGCAGGTGCAGGCTGTTCTGCAGGTTTCTGCTCTTCGGCAGCTGGAGCGGGTTGTTCTGCAGGTTTCTGCTCTTCGGCAACTTCCTGCGCTGAAAGTGTAACAAAGGAAAAAACGAACAATGTCAAAAGGATAAAAAATTTCGAATGTCTCATGCTTTTCTCCGTTTAAGCAAACAAACGCCTAAAATATATTGATATATAAGCAAAATGCAAACTTAACCGGGTATTTTTTGTGAATAAAGTGAGAAAATATGAAAAAAATGAAATTAATGAAGCTTTGTAAGCGCTTCAGTGATTCTTTTTATCGCTTCGACCAGCTTTTCAAGCGAGGTCGCGTAGGATATGCGGATGCAGTCGCCGTTGCCGAAGGATTTGCCGGCTACACAGGCTACATGAGCGTTGTAAAGCAGCCACATGCAGAGGTCGTCGCTGTCCTTGATGACAGTCTTGCCGTCTGTTTTGCCGAAGTAATACTTCATGTCAGGGAAGACATAGAATGCGCCTGACGGGGTGTTGCATTTTACGCCCGGGATCTCGTTCATCATCTTGACGACGGTGTCGCGGCGCTCGCGGAAAGCTTTCATCATGTTCCTGATCTCTTCCGAGTTCTCGGGGCAAAGCTCAAGAGCCTTGACTGCCGCAGCCTGTGCGATCGTGCAGATACCTGAAGTGATCTGGCCCTGGATCTTGTTGGCAGCTTTGACGATAGCCTCAGGAGCCGCGATGTAGCCGATCCTCCAGCCGGTCATGGCATAGCCTTTCGCAACGCCGTTTACGATGACAAGACGATCCTTCAGGAAGTCGAACTGCCCCATGCTTTCGTGCTTGTGCTCGTATTGGATAAACTCGTAAATTTCGTCGGAGATGACGATGATATTCGGATATTTTTTAAGCACTTCGGCGATGGCGGTAAGTTCAGTTTTTGTGAAAACGCTGCCGCTCGGGTTGCACGGAGTGTTGAAGAGCAGGGCTTTTGTCTTTGGTGTGATGGCTTTCTCAAAATCCTCTGCAGTGATTTTGAAATCGTGCGCCATATCGCTCTTGACTATTACCGGAACACCGCCGCTCAGTTTTACCATTTCAGGATATGATACCCAAAACGGAGCGGGGATGATGACCTCGTCGCCGTCGTTGAGTATAGCCTGCAGCGTGTTGTTGATCGCCTGTTTCGCGCCGTTAGAAACAAGGATTTCGGTTTCTTTATAGTCGAGACCGTTGTCGCGTTTCAGTTTTGCGGCGATAGCTTTGCGCAATGCCGGTGTGCCGGGAACAGGCGGGTAGTGCGTATCGTTGTTGTTGATGGCGTCGATTGCTGCCTGTTTAGCCAATACAGGCGTGTTGAAGTCGGGTTCTCCGATGCTCAGGCTGATGACATCGATACCCTGCGCTTTAAGTTCCCGGCTCTTGTTGGTCATGGCCAGAGTAGCGGACTCAGCCATGTTTAATACTCTGTTTGAAAGGGTGATTTCGCTCATTTTTTCTATCTCCATAATTAAAGGTCTGTTGGTGAGCAGATAAAGCCTTTTATCGCGGTTGCAGCGGCTGTTGCAGGACTTGCAAGGTAGATTTCGGACTGGTTGCAGCCCATTCTCCCTTTGAAGTTCCTGTTTGCGGTGCTGACAGTGATTTCGCCGGGAGCCATGATGCCTTCATGCGCGCCTAAGCACGGTCCGCAGCCGGGGTTAAGGATTATTCCGCCCGCTTCGACGAAAATTTTGAACAGTCCTTCTTCCATCGCCTTGAGGTAAATATCTGAACTTGCCGGAAGGATGAGAAGTCTTGTCTCTTTCGCGACATGTTTTCCTTTGAGGATTTCCGCCGCGATCCTGAAGTCTTCGATCCTGCCGTTCGTGCAGGTGCCGATAAGGACCTGATTGACTTTGACGTCGTGCATATTGCTGACTTTGCTGACGTTGTCGACAGTATGCGGCATCGCGACCATCGGCTCGATTTCGGAAACGTCGATTTCGAGAGTTTCGGCGTATTCGGCGTCGGCATCGGGGTAGATCGGAGTGTAGGTGTCACGCGGGATCCCGTGCTTTTCGAGGAAGCTGAAAACCTTCTCGTCAGGAGCCATGTATCCGTTTTTCGCGCCGATTTCGACTGACATATTGGTGAAGACAAGTCTGTCGGCAAGTTCGATATTTTCAATGTAGTCGCCGGAAAATTCGACGCTTTTGTAGAGCGCGCCGTCAACTTTGATAAGTCCTGCGATGTGGAGAAGGACATCTTTCGACGAAACGTAGGGTTTCGGCTTTCCTTTGAGGACTATTTTCATTGATTCCGGCACCTTGAGCCAGATTTCGCCTGTTGCCCAGATCCCTGCCGATTCGCTTCTGCCGATTCCTGTCGAGAATGCGCCGAGAGCGCCGTAGGTTACAGTGTGGGAGTCGCTGCCGACGATGAATTTGCCGGGAAGCGCAAAGCCTTCTTCAACCGTGACCTGATGGCATATTCCGCGGCCGCAGTCGTAGAAATTTTTTATTCCCTGTTCTTTGACGAACTCGCGCACACTCTGGTGGTTCGTAGCCGCTTTTTCGTTTGCAGCCGGCACGATGTGATCGAGAATTATCAGGATCTGATCCGGATCATCGACCTTTTTTCCACCCATTTTTTTGAATGTCGAATAGATTGCCGCGCTGTTGTCGTGCGTAAGAACATGATCCGGTCTCACGGTCAGGATCGTTCCCGGAACAACAGGTCTTCCTGCCATTTTCGAAAAAATCTTTTCAGCAAAAGTCTGTCCCATTTTTCACCTCGTAAATTGAACAAAAACCTAAAAATCGGGTGATTTTGGCACTTTTTAAGAATAACTCAACTTTTATTTTTGATTTTTTCCCAGTATTCCTTGATTTTGGCTTCGTAGCCGATGTTTTTCATCCTGTAGAATTGTGGCGGCTCGACATCACCCGGGAAGTAGCGCTGGTCGACCCAGTGGTTTTCGTAGTCGTGCGGATATTTGTAGTCGCCTTTTTCTTCGCCGGGAGCGAAAGAGGAGTCGTTGATGAGATGTTTCGGGATTTCGAGCGTCGGGTTTTCTTTGAAATAATCTTCGGCGGCGTGAAGTCCCATATAGCTTGCGTTGCTTTTCGGGGCGGTCGCAAGATAGTTGACTATGTGCGCCAGAATGATTTTTCCTTCGGGGTATCCCACAGCCTGAAAAGCGTGAAGTGCCGCAACTGCGAGCTCAAGCGCCCTCGGATCGGCGTTACCGACATCTTCCGACGCGAAGATTATCATTCTCCTAAGCAGGAAGAGCGGGTTGTCTCCCGATTCGATCATTTTGACGAGATAGTAAAGCGCGGCGTCCGGGTCGCTTCCGCGGAGACTTTTGATGAATGCCGAGATCGTGCGGTAGTGGAAATCGCCCGTTTTGTCGTACTGGTTCGGATTTTCGACGAGTTCCATCACGTTTTCGCGGGTGATTTTTCCGTTTTCGCTCAGATGGAACGCGCTTTCCATGATAGAAACCGCGATCCTGACATCGCCCGAAGCCTCTTTTGCCATGATTTCAAGAAGTTCGTCGTCGATTTCGGCTTTAAGATAATCCTTGGCTTTGTGCAGGACTTTCATAATGTCTGCAACCTGGATTTTCGAGAATCTGACGCTTCTTGCACGCGAAAGTAGCGCGTTGTTGACGTAGAAAGAGGGGTTTTCGGTCGTCGCGCCGATAAAAACGATCCCTTCGTTCTCGATCATCGGCAGGAAAATGTCCTGCTGCGCCTTGTTGAAGCGGTGGATCTCGTCGATAAAGACGATCTGTTTGTCCACGAAAACCGATTCACGGTCTTTGTAAAGGATCTTCTTTATGTCGGCCGAACTGTCGGTGACTGCCGAAAATTTGTAAAGTTTAGCGCCGTAAAGCCCGGCTGTTATCCTTGCGACTGTAGTTTTTCCCGTTCCTGGCGGGCCGTAAAACACCATTGACGGCAGAAAACCTGATTTTAAGAATGATTTCAATAACTTGATGACATTCTGCTGACCGACTACGTCATCGAAAGTTTCGGGTCTGAGCACCGAATACAAAGGAATGTAAACTGAACCGTTCATTTCTTTTTTTCTGGAACGGAACCGTCCGGATTAAGACCGCGTGCCTTGTAGTCGGCTTTGATCTTAGCCTCTTTCACCTCTTCTTGAGTCATGAAAAGGTCTTTGAATTTCTGCGGCACGAACACGCTTGAATCGCTTTTCAGCACAGCGAAAATCGTGTCAGCGAAACCTTTTTCGTGGTCAGCTATCCTTTCTTCGTCGGAAATGAAAAGAGAGTAGGAGAGCATTCTCGCCCTGACAGGATCCTCTTCGTCGATGACAAAAGCGGCGAGGTTGTTCTCGACCTGTTCCGCGGTCCTCCAGTCCACCGGTGTGTCGTATTTGCGGAACATCGTCTTTTTGATCGGGTCGAAGAAATAGATCTTGTCGGGATAATCCTTTTTGAGCTGGAGAAGGTATGCGTTTTTCGCATCGTATTCCTTGATCGAATCGAGGTCTTTCCTGATTTTTTCGCTCAATTCCTCAAGACGCGTCATTATCACGTTTTCGTTTCTGCGCGTAATGACGAAGTATCCTTCTTCCGGCATAAGTTTGATCGCGCCTCTGATTTTGTCCGTTACCGAAAACGGATCGTCGATGGAAACCGACCAGCGGACATATTCTTTCGGAAGTTTCCACATTCCGTGGCGGTCGCCAAGATAAATCAGGTAGTTGAACTTCACTTTCGGGAGCTTTGCCTTGAGCTGCTTCATAAAAAGCGCTTCTCTGAAGAAGTTTACGTCCACGCTTATATTCGGACTCAGGATTTTTACGCTTTTTTTCTCATCGTTGAGTTCGATTTTGTTTGGATCCGCGTAGGGAATAAACTCTTTCGCGCTTTCGAAATTCGGAGTTTTGTCGATAGTGGAACGGACTTTCATATTGCCGAGAATGTTGAGCAGAAGGGCTTTTTTCTCGTTTTCCGATATCGAGGAAGGTTTTGATAAAGCCTCTTTCAGCATATTGGCAAAAGTTTTGTCCGAAAGTTTATAAATCTGATTCGCCAAATCATCGATGGAAGATGCGGAATCGGTCTTTTCTTTGGTCAAAGTATCGAGAAGTTTCTTTCTGTTCTGAATTTCGGAAGGGGAGAGCATAGGATTGTCGAAAAGATAGTTGAGGACAACTTCAGCTTTTGCATAAGCTGTCGATTTTCTTTTGAAATTTCTATATTGTCTCTCCCAGAATTCCGAAATTTCACCAGACGCAATGTTGTAGTATGAACTTTCCGACATCCGTTTTCCGGTCTCGAGAAGCTCATAAAGCGCAGGAAACGATGAAAGATTCTGTTCTTCCTTTACAGTTTCCCCGTTCTGCGAATGGGTTTCATTTATCAACTTCGCGACGTTCAGCATTTCATTGACTTCGTTTTCGGACTGCCGGATCATTGCATTAAAATCTTTGCTCCAGAAATCCGAGCCTAAATTCGTAGCCCTGATTACAAGTTTGCTTTCTTCAAAAACAGTGTAGGTCAAAGGTGTTTCTACGAAAAAATCCTTGTAATATTCTGAATACTGTTTTGCCAAGGCGAAACGGTCGTATTCTTTGTCGCTCGACCATTTGATCATGAAATAAAGGAAAAGTCCGCCTACGACAATAAGGAGGATGAGGTAACGCCAGTGAGAGTTGCTGTTTCTGCCTGCAGCAAGTTCCGAGGCACGTACTTTTCTTTTGGGTGACATTATTTGTTCTCTTCGATGATTTCCAAAACGACTTTCTGATTCTGACGGCTTGCAACTGCACTAATGAGAGTGCGGAGAGCGTTTGCGGTGCGACCGCTTTTGCCGATGACTTTACCGACATCATCAGGAGCTACTCGGAGCTCTATAATAGCCGTATTTTTGCCTTCAATATAGCTGACTTCGACTGCTTCGGGAACGTCAACCAATTTTTTTGCAATGAATTCAACAAATTCTTTCATAAGATCCTCCAAAAATTGAATAACAGTAAATCTCAAACGCACATTAAAAACCTACACCGGCGGTAAATTTAGTGTTTTTTGTAAAAAATGCAATTTTTTTATGGTATTAGAGACTAATTTTTTAGTATTGGCCTGTTCCGGGCTTGTATTCTGCGACGTCCCATTTGAAGTTGTCGATGAGGACAAGGGAATCCCATCCATGATCCCCGAGATCCCAGATGGCAAGTCTCAGTTTTATGATCTCTCCGCCGACGACGTTTCCGCGTGTCGTAAGCCAGCCTGTTCCTCCGTTTGATTCAAAGCCTGTCCCCTGAAGGTCTGCCGTGCCTATACAGGAAGTGACTCCTTTGCCTTCGACATTGACGCACTGTGTGAAAAGACCTGCCGGAGCAAGATTTATGCCTACAGGATTACCGTTTGCATCCATTGCCAGGTTCTTGTCTGCCGGATTCTGGAGATTCGGGTCATTGCTTGTATGAGTAGAATCAAGCA
>CACZFE010000098.1 GCA_902780365.1 uncultured Spirochaetales bacterium | reverse complement strand
ATTCGGCTTGCCGTGTTTAGGGTGTCACCGATAACGGTGTACTCAAGCCGGTTCGATGTTCCGATATTTCCGGCGAGCACTGTGCCTGAGCATAAACCTATTCCGAAGCGGATCTCCGGCTGTCCTTCGCTTTTCAGTTCCTCGTTGAGAGCTGCAAGCTGCTCTCTCATTCCCTGCGCGGCTTTCCATGCATCGTAGGCATGCGTTTCCGATTTGAGCGGAACGCCGAAAACTGCCATTATCGCATCGCCGATATATTTGTTTATTATTCCGTTGTTTTCGACGATCGGTTTTTCCAGACGGGTGAAATAGCGGTTCAGAAGAAGAACTATCTCCTTGGGTTCGAGTTTTTCGGAGAGCGTGGTGAATCCTCGGATATCGCAGAACATGACTGTGACATCGAGATCCTGGCCGCCGAGATCAGGGTCGTCGGAAAGCAGGAAGTCCCTGACCTGAGGCGAAACGACCTTTCCGAAAGTGCTGTGGATCTGCGCTATATGCTCTGCCGAGCTGACGATTTTATCGACATAACCCATTGTATCTTCGGTCATTTTTGTGAAGGCCTTGTACAGGTTTTCCACCTCGTCTCCGGTGTGGATATCAAGCCTGCGGATCTTTTCGACGTTCTCTTCCAGCGCGTTGTTTCCGCTGTAGGCGAACTCGCTTGTCCGCATCGTCATGGAGTTGATCGGAAAAACGACATTGTAATCGACGAACCAGACAACGATCGCGATTATCATTATAACAAAGCCCAAAAAGAGGAATACCATCTGAGTCAGGAAGTTCAGCTCTTTTCCGACGATCATGGACATCGGAATGTCAGCGCCGATGTAGCTGACAGTCTTTCCCGCGGAATTTTTTACGGGTGTCGGAAGATAGGGCTCGAAAGCGGAATCGAATTTTACAAGTTTGCCTGGAACGGACTCTGCCTCATTGTTTGAATGAAGGTCGAAGACCACGTGTCCTCCGTCCTCTTCTATCTTGTAGATGTAGATGAATTTTACGGTGTGAGAGGTGGTCTTTATGTCTTCAAGTTTGTGCATGACTTCGAGGTATTCCTTGTCCGCCCCTTTGCTTGAGAGGTATTCGTCGATTTTTTCGTGATCCAGGACTTCGGAGACCGCAACAGTGACCTCTCGGGCGAATTCGGAATATTCAGTGAGAAGGGCGTTACGGTAGAGTATAAAGCTGATCGTTGAGGCTGTTACGGCCAGGGTGATAAGTGCAGCCGCCAGAATAAAAATTATTTTTGATCTTAAAAAAACGGAACGGCACTGGATCGTCTTTTTGATATCTTCCAGATCGTTTTTTGTCAGCGGAGCCTGTTTCCAGCCGTTGAAACGGAGCGTCTCCCTGGTTGCGGGCGTGATCGTTCTGACGATCGCGACGACTATGAGTACCGAAACAGTTTTATCCGCCAGATCCCACAAGAGATCGTTCAGAAAGCCGGCGGACGGAATGGAATTGACGATACTCGGAAGGATCCCGCCGATCACGCCGCCGATAAAGGCCATGACAAGTATGAAGAACGGGATTTTCCACTTTTTCGTCAGAAAACCGTGGTTTGCCAGAAGGGCGGAAGTTGCGGCGATAAGAACGTTCATCGCAGAGTAGTATATCGATGCAAAATCCATAAAACCTTTCATGAAATTGGTGACGAGACCGACAAAAATGCCGGGAAGGTAACCGCCCAGTGCTGCTGCGAGAATGGTTCCGATAGTGTCGAACCAAAGCTGTGCACCAAAATGCTGTGATAAAAACTGCGCAATACGCGCAAAAACGACGTTTATCAGAACGGAGGCAATGCAGAGAACAACAACATTACGATGATTCCTACGTATCTCGATCCTATAGTCATCAACCATATCAACCTCCACCTGCGAAATGCAAAAAACATAACAAACCCTGAATATATTATCACTAATTAATCATATTAAAAGGAAAATCTTTATTCACACCAAAATTTGACAATTTGCCTTTAAATCGTAAGATTGGCGGTTTTTTTCAATGTTCTTGGAGATTTAATGAAATTTGTTGTCGCCGGAGCCGGCGCTGTCGGCTACGATATTGCCAGACATCTGGTCAAAGAAGGAAAAGACGTTGTTGTTATAGAGCGCGATCCGATTCGTGCAAAGTTTCTGGAAAGCAATCTCGACTGCATGGTTTTAAACAAGGAGATCAACCGCAGCCAGACTATGCAGGAACTTGACCTTTCCGACGGAGACTACTTCATCGCCGCTACAAACAAGGACGAAACCAACCTCATAGCGTGTTCGATTGCTGCGTCGTCGTCGGCTGACGGATCGATGCTGAAACTCAGAAAAATCGCGAGAGTCAGCAACCTTGACTATTCCCATGCCGAATTCCAGGGCAATCCGTTTCTGGGGGCCGACTACATCATTTCGCCCGAAATGGCTGCTGCGAACCATATCGCAGAAGTCGTAAAACAGGGGGCATTGAGCGATGTCCTGGCATTTGAAGGAAGCAATATCACCGTAAGAAACGAAATTATCGACAGAAATTCTGCTTTCAGAAATAAAAACCTCATAAAAATAAGAAAGGATATAAACAAACCTTTCCTCATTGCTTTGATCCGGCGCGGAGATTCTGTCCTTATTCCGTCAGGAAACACAGTCGTCCGCGAAGGTGACGAAATATATATTGTTGCAGACGAGAAAACGATGGATTATATTTTTGCCAAAACAGGCAAAAAGATTAAGAAAATCGAGACGGCCCTCATTGTCGGAACGACAAAAATCGCAAGAAATCTTCTCCGCACTCTTTCTATGATGCCGATAAACCTCAAACTTCTTTCGGAAGACTACGAGGAAGCAAAGGAGATTTCGAGAAGATATCCGAATGTTCTTGTCATAAACGGAGATGTGAGAAACGAATCCATTTTTGAAGAAGAGCGTCTGAATGAGGTCGATCTTATCGTTACTGTCACTGAAAATCAGGAGCTAAACGTTCTTTCGGCTCTCTACGCCAAAAGCATCGGTGTCGAGAGAGCGGTCGCTTCGGTCAGCAAGGAAAGTTACATTTCCATTGCTCAGAAACTCGGTGTCGATGCTACGGTAAGTCCGAAAAGAAGCACGGTCGACGCGATCCTGAAGTATATAAGACGCGGCAAGATCATAACGTTGCACACCCTTTTTGACGGTGAGGCTGAGGCTGTGGAAATTCTTGTTTCTCCGCAATGCAACGTCTGCGGAAAACGGATAAAGGAACTTGATATGCCGGAAAACTCGATTATTGCGGCTGTAACAAGAAATAAGGAAGTGTCGATCCCGAACGGCGATTTCGAGATAAAATCGGGCGACAGTGTTATTATAATTATGAAAAAGCAGAATGTTCCCAAAGTTGAAATGATTTTTTCTGACTTATGAATTTCCGTAATATTTTAAAACCTTTAATTCTTATTGTTGCTTTTGTTGCACTTGCGATGTCTCTTCCGGCTTTGATCGGGCTTATTTACCATGAGCCGGAGGCTTCTTCCGCTTTTGCAAAAGTCATGGCTTCGGTTCTGGTATTGTGTTCAGTCGCTTTTTATTTCTCGCGCCGGTGGCAGATACAGAGAATCTCTGTAAAGGAAAGTTTTATTCTTGTTGTTCTCTGCTGGTTTTCGATTTCTTTTGTTTCTGCCGTTCCTTTCTATATTTCGGGGGCGATCCCGAATTTTTCCGAAGCTTTTTTCGAGACTGTTTCGGGATTTTCGACGACCGGAGCTACGATTCTGACCGATATCGAGGTCTTGCCGAAGTCGATGCTCTTCTGGCGCAGTCTCACTCACTGGCTGGGCGGTATGGGAATCGTTGTCCTCGCGGTTGCGATTCTTCCTCTTCTGGGTGTCGGAGGTCTGCAGCTCCTTAAAGCCGAAGCTCCAGGTCCTACAGTTGACAAAATATCTCCCAGAATAAGCGAGACGGCGAAGACGCTTTGGGGAATTTATGTAGGACTGACGGTTGTTGAGGCGATGCTTCTCAATCTTGCCGGAATGCCTTACTTTGACGCATTCAACCATGCCTTTTCGACAATCGCGACGGGAGGATTCTCGCCGAGAAACGCCTCTGTCGGAGCCTATAATTCCGCTTTCATCGAGTGGATCGTCATCGTTTTCATGATCCTTGCCGGCATGAGTTTTACCCTGCACTACAAAATCATCACAGGAAGGACGAAACGGATTTTCAAAAATACCGAACTCAGGGTTTATCTCGCAGTTATCGCGGCCTGCTCCATCTTTGTTGCCTGCGATTTATATTATCACAAACTCTATTCTCTGCACGGCTCTGTCCGGCAGGCGATGTTCCAGGTCACATCGATCCTGACGACGACAGGTTTTGCGACGGCCGATTACAAACAGTGGCCGCCATTTGCGCAGTATATCATTTTTCTTTTAATGTTTTCGGGAGCTTGCAGCGGTTCGACGAGCGGCGGAGTCAAAATTATCCGTATAGTTACGCTCATGAAGCTCGCCATAAACGAACTCAAGTATCTTGTCCATCCGAAAGCCATAATGACGATTTTTATCGACGGAAACGTTGTCAAAAAGGACATGATCTATTCGATTTCGGCATTCGTTTTCCTTTACGCCGTATGCGTTCTTACCACTGCGTGTATCTGCGCTCTTTCGGGTGTCAGCGTTCTGACCTCGTTCACAGCGGCGCTTTCGACTGTCGGCAACATTGGCCCCGGTTTCGGAAGGATCGGCCCGGTTGAAAACTATCACTTCTTCAAAGACTGGGTAAAGTGGTTCCTTTCAGTTGCAATGATAATAGGCCGTCTTGAAGTCTTCACCGTCATGGTCATCTTCACAAGAGCATTCTGGAAAAAGTAATCAAGAAACGTTACGCCGTCACGTCGTCACGCTGTTACGATTTTTAATCGAAAGAACGAAGCGCCGCCATGCAGACGGCGCGTCAAAGAGAATTATTCGCCGCAGCCGCCCTGAGGAGCAGGTTTGTCGCCGGCTTTGATCGCTTTGTCAGCAGCACAGCCTTTAAGGTTCGGGTTGTGAGCGCAGATCTGTCTCTGGATGTCGTTTGCAGCAACGCCGCCGCCCTGGTACTTGTTGTTAATGAGCCATGTTGGGCTGCCGCCGATGCCGATAGCGTTTCCGATCTTGATGTTTTCGCTGTGAAGTTTTACACCTTCGCCGCCGTTGAAACATTTTTCGATGACGTCAGCTTTGATTTTGCCGGTTGCGCATTTCTGCCAGTCGGTGCTTCTGATGTTCTCGTTGCGGCACCAGATGTAATCCATATAGTCTTTCGGGTAGTGTTTGATAGCGCAGAGTTCACGGATGTTTTCGTCAACTTCGCCCTGGCCGTGAAGTGCCTGGAATTTGCCGGGTTCGGTCTCGTTTGCGATGTAGTTTACGTGGAAGTCGAGTTTGTCGCCTTTGAAAGCTTCGAAAACTTCCTTCATTGCGTTGAGCGCCATAACGCCGTAGGGGCACTGGCTCATAACGAAAAGGTCAACTCTTGCCGGAATCTCTTTTCTGCAGACCATCTCTTCTTTGCAGTCGTCGTCAGCACAGTCAACTTTGCCGTTATTGGTGTCGTCGATCCCGTTGTCGCAGATCTCTTTGGTCGGGTCGAATTTTGCGCCGACTCTGAGAAGGACTGCGCCGCCGCCTTTTACAGCCCAGCGTGCGATCTTCTGGTATTCTTCGGTCTTTTCAACTGCTTCTTCGAAAGCGATGATAGGAAGGGTCTTGAAACCTGCTTCAGCAAATTTCTTGTATTCTTCCTGAGCTTTCGGATCGGAGTAGTCGATGATCTCCGGAATAAGTCCGGGGAACATTCCTTTAAGCTGGTTTACGAGTCCTTCCGGTCTGCAGTCTTTGCATCTTTTGTCGGAAATGACGGTTACTTTTACTTTCGCCGGTTCCGGGATCGAGTTGCAGACTTCGGGTTTTGCGGTCTTGTATTCGTTGCAGACAGCTCTGAGGAAGTCGTTGGAAGTTCTTCCGCCTCTGTAGGGCTGGCCGGCAAGGAAGATCGTCGGAGAACCGTTGGCGTTTTTCGATTTCGAGAACTTGTAGCTCTCAAGAAGGATCTGCTCGCCTTCGTCGCCGTCTTTGCATGCGTTGACTTTAGCTATGTTGAGGTTGAGCTCTTTAGCGCAGTCTTCGAAGTTGTCGGGGATCTTTCTCGATTCTTTGTTCATGCAGACGATGAGGTTCATGTAGTCTTTCGGCATGTGTTTTTTAGCGCAGAGGAAGAGTTTGTCGCCTTTACGCTCTGTCTCGCCGTGCATAGGCATCCAGTTGCCGTCCTTTTCGGATGCGATGTAGTTGAGTTCGAAATCGACAGCGTTGCCGAGTTTTTCGAGTGTCGGTTTTACAGCGTTCATTACCTGAACACCGTAGGGACACTTACTCATAACATGGAAAGAAAGTTTAACTTTCTCTTTTGCTTCAGGTTCTTTGTTGCCGCATGAAACCGCCATGCTGATGCAAAGAGCGAAAACCGAAGCAAGGATCAATAATTTTTTCAAGAATACCTCCTTCAATAGGTTATCAAAAAAACAATAAACAAAAAAACGCCGAATATTATATGTTTTTATGTGTAAAAAGCAAATATTCACCGCAAAATCCCCTTCATCCGGCGATTTATACTTTTCAACACCTTAATTTTAAAAATTATTCCAAATTTTCAAAATCCTGCTAAAATACCGCGTTTTTTGTTTTATTGTCTTAACTGGAGAACGGAATGAAAAATTTTGCTCTTATCGGCGCAGCCGGATATATCGCGCCGAGACATATGCGTGCTATCAAAGATACAGGAAACAATCTGATCGCGATAATGGATCCGTGCGACAGCATCGGAATAATTGATTCATACTTTCCTGAAGCCGAATTTTTTACCGAATTCGAGCGTTTCGACCGTCATCTTGACAAACTGAGAAGGCGTGAGACTAAGATCGACTACGTCAGCATAACTTCGCCCAACTATCTGCACGACGCCCACATCAGGATAGCGCTCAGAAACGATGCCGACGCGATTTGTGAGAAACCTCTCGTCCTCAACCCCTGGACTGTCGATAATTTGAAAATAATTGAAAATGAGACCGGACATCGTGTAAACACGATCCTCCAGCTCAGGCTTCATCCGACGATCATGGAGCTTAAGCAAAAGATCGAGGAAGGTCCGAAAGACAAGATCTACGACATCGATCTGACATACATCACGAGCCGCGGCAGATGGTACGATGTTTCGTGGAAAGGCGATATCTCCAAGTCCGGCGGAATGGCGACGAACATCGGGATCCACTTCTTCGATATGCTTCAGTGGATTTTCGGATACGTCCAGAAAAACATCCTTCACGTCCAGGAAAAAGATGTCGCGGCAGGATTCATGCAGTTCCAGCGCGCAAGAGTCCGCTGGTTCCTCAGCATCAACGACAACATGCTTCCGAAAGCTGTGAAAGAGGCCGGAAAACGCACCTACCGCTCGATTACGGTTGACGGCAAGGAACTTGAGTTCAGCGAAGGTTTCACCGAGCTCCACACGAAAAGTTACGAAAAAATCCTT
>CACZFE010000097.1 GCA_902780365.1 uncultured Spirochaetales bacterium | reverse complement strand
AAAAAGAATTTTTATGTTTCATACGAAAAAGCGCTCGTTTCCAACATCGAGAGAGTGAAGGGAAGGCCGCTTGTCAAACGCTTTCTTTCGGCTGAAGACGAAGGGGAGTTTGTCGCTTCGGAAATCGAAAAACTGCTTGAAAGCGGCATAAAACCTGAGGAGATCGCGGTGCTTTACCGTTCGAGTTTCCATGCCAATTTCGTGCAGGCGTCCCTTCTCCGCAGAGGGATCGATTTCGCAGTCTACGGCGGTATAAAATTTGTCGAAAGGCGCCATATAAAGGATGTTTTAAGCTATGCAAAAGTGATCCAGAATTCAAAGGATTCGGTTTCGCTCAACCGTATTTTCAAGCTCGTTCCCGGGATCGGTGCGGCTACTGCGGCGCGTCTTGCCGAAAGTTTCGCCGAAAAAGGGTCTCAAGCGATAGAAGCCCACGCGAAAAAGAAGTATTACGGCGAACTCAGGCGGCTTTGCGAAATGCTCCAGGCGGCTTCGAACGACGAACTCAAAATAACAAAAGTACTTGAAATAATTGTGGAATTTTACAAACCTATTCTTGAAGAGCTTGAAGACGATTCGGACGACAGACTGAAGGATTTTCCAGTGCTTATCCAGCTTGCCTCGAACTACCGGGTCCTTGAAAATTTTCTCACCGATTTCGCGCTCGATCCGCCCGATTCAAAGCTCAGTTCGTCAAAAGTCACGGCAGATGCCTCGGAAAACCGCGACAAAGTTGTCCTTTCCACGATTCACAGCGCGAAAGGGTTAGAGTGGGACACCGTTTTTGTGATAAGCCTCAACGAAGGGAGTTTCCCGAGCGAAAAGGCGGTCACGAAAATAGACGACCTTGAAGAAGAGCGCAGACTTTTCTATGTTGCCTGCTCACGCGCCAAATCGCGCCTTTTCCTCACGTATCCGCAGATAAAACTGATGTACGGAAAGCTCAGTTCGACTGCGCTTCCGAGCAGATTTTTAGCTGAAATATCTGATTCTTACTACGAAATTTCCTGATTATTTTATTTTCGGGTCGATGATGAAAAGATCGTCGGAAGCCATTGACGATGTGATGAGTTCGATTTCTTTCTCGAACTGGCTCATCGTGTCAGTCCCCCAGTTTTTCGTGAGTTTGAGGTAGAGCTGGGCTGTGACGTAAGCGTCGGAAAGGGCGCGGTGCATAGCTCCCATCGGCTTTAAGTTGAAGTGATTCTTAAGAGTCGAAAGTTTGAAATTGGCTGAAGTTTTGACCTCTTTGCGCGAGTTGAGAAGAGTGCAGTAAGTATCGAAATTCTTGTTTATGCCGCATTCCTTCAGCTCGTAGCGAAGGAAGGAAGTATCGAATTTTGCGTTGTGCGCGACAAGAATGTCGTCGCCGATGAAGTCAACAAAAAGCGGGAGGACCTGTGAAATAGTCGGTTTGTCAGCGACCATTTCATTAGTTATCCCGGTTATTTCTACAATTTTTCCCGGGATGTTTCTTTCGGGGTTCACGAGAGTCTGGAAAACTCCGCAAAGTTTATTCCCGCAAAGTTTTATCGCGCCGATCTCTGTGATCCTGTCGCCGTAGCTCGGCGAAAGACCGGTCGTCTCGAGGTCGAAAACAGTTACTCCGCTACTTTGCATCGCTACCTGCCTTTTTTGCGCTTTTTTTCGCGCGGTAAACCATGATCGATTTTTTTGTTATGAAATAAGTCGGGACCATCGCGATAAGTCCTACAACTGCGCCGCCTATGCACATCGGAAGGAAGATGTCTGCTCCAAGTGCGAGGAATCCTTTCGTCTGTTCTATAAAGCCTTCAAGTTCAAGTACTGCTCTCATTTTCGACATGATTGTTGAAGGGGTGACAACGTGATCTGCCGGATAGAAGAAAGTTCCGACCCAGTAGATGAAAGCGTAAATCGGAATAACAGTGAGCGGGTTCGTGATCCAGACGCCTGCAACTGCAGCAGGCTTGTTCGCATGCTTGAAAGGCAGGCACACGAGCCCTGCGACCACCATCTGAATTCCCATTATCGGAAGGAATCCGACGAAAATCCCGAGCGCGAGCCCGAAAGCTATGTCGTGCGGATCGGCATTGAGGCGGATCAGCTTTTTCCAGATATTCAGGAACTGAGCCTTGAGGTCGTACCACTTTATTTCTTTTTTATTTTCAGTTTCGTCTGCCATTTCAAATCCGTTTGTGAAAAACCGCAAAACCAAAAGCGGGGTATATTATCCAATCCTGAAAGAATGTAAATTCAAACTTGAAAAAGATTACGCGTTTAATAATATCTTCCGGTTTTATTCTTTTTTAACTTGGAGGAAACAATGGAAGCAACGAACAAGGCAGTCATCGAAACGACAAAAGGAAAGATGGTCATCGAACTTTACGGCAACGAAATGCCGATCACCGTCGCAAATTTCATCAAACACATCGAAGCGAAATACTACAACAAGCTCATTTTCCACAGAGTCATCAAGGATTTCATGATCCAGGGCGGCGGAATGAACAAGTTCATGATGGAAAAATCGGCTATGCTCGATCCTATCAAACTTGAGAAAAGCCCTAATGTTCTCCACAAAAAATATGTCATTTCGATGGCAAGAACCTCAGATCCCAACAGCGCATCGAGCCAGTTCTTCATCTGCAACACAGACTGCGACTTCCTTGACGGACAGTATGCCGCTTTCGGCAAAGTCGTTGAAGGAATGGATGTCGTTGACGCGATTTCCGATGTTGCGACACAGTCTGTAAAAGTTTACGACGATGTTCCGGTCGAGCCGATAATGATCACAGACGTTTATATGGCATAATAAGAAATTTACTTTTCCGAATAGATTTTCGTAAGTTTGTCTTTGAGTTTTTTCACGACTTCCGGCGTGAAAACGGGGCTTCTCCACGCTGAAACGGAGTTGTTCTGGTAGAGCGGCTCACGTTTGAAATCGAGTTTGCTCTCTTTGAAATGCTCTTCAAAAAGTCTGGTCTTGGGAACGGGTGAATATTCGTTGAGATAAGGTCTTGCGCCTATTTCTGCAACGATTTCAATGGTTTTGTCAACTTCATCGACTGTCTGTCCTGGAAGCCCGCAGAGAAGGTAGACACCGATTCTTTCACTTGTGAAGCTGTGATCTTTCAGCATTTTGACGACCGATTTCAGCTGGTTGAGCGAAGTTTTGTCCTCATATCTCGAAAAGGCGGTCTCAAAGCCGAAACGAAGCTGAGGAAAGTCGTATTTTTCAAGGTATTTGCACAGATCTTCATTGATTTCACGCAGATGGAGGCCGTTCGGGGTGTGGAAGCGGTAAACTCCTGCCGGAAGTCTGTCGAGAAAATCGCGCAGGATCCCGCCGTTTCGCAGAAGAAGGGCGTCATCGTAGAAGGCGACATCGCAGTGACCGGTTTCGGCATGCCATTTTTCGAGGTTTGCGGCAATGACAGCGACATCTTTGTAAGAAACTTTCGGGTTGAAAATGACGCTTGAGCAGTAGGGACAGCGGTTTGGGCAACCTTCGATCAGATTCGCCGGAAAAAAGTGCAGGTTTCTGAGATAACGCATTCCGGTTCCCGTGATATTTTCAGGAATCGGTGCCTTTCCGGTGTTTACCGTGACATTCTTTCCTTCAAAAACCTCGGGCATAAGAATCGCCGAAATTCCGCCGACATTTATCTCAACGTCACCGAAAATTTCTCTGACAAAACCGATCATTTTCAGAACCGATCTATACCAGTAGGTCATTCCGGTCGAAATGTAGACCTTATCTGGTCTTTCAACTTCGGAAAGTGTTCTTCTGACAGTGTCGTCGTTTGCTCCGAAACGGTAGTATTTACGCGGGATCATCTTTAAACACTCAGGTTTTTCGATTTCGCGTTTCCAGTATGAATGGCGTTCCCACGAGCGGTAAACAGGCGGAGTAGCGGCAGTATCACCGACAAAAGAACCGTCCAGAAAATCGAGATAAGTGACCTCATCGCCGATATTTTCGTGATACTCCATGATCCTGAAAAGTCCGAGCGGCGCCGCCCATAGGTTGTAAGCTGTGAAATCTTCGACAAACGGATTTATAAAAAGAAGTTTTTTAGTCACGATCTCCTCGGGTCATTCCTTTTTTCAAGCGGTTGAGGCCGTCTTCCAAAGTGGCTTTCGGACACGCGATGTTCATTCTGAGAAAGTTTTTTCCAACCTCGCCGTAAACAGATCCGGCTGTGAGGAAAAGACCGGTTTTTTCTCGGAGTTCTGCTGCAAACCGGGTGCTTTCCATGCCGGTTTTTGAGATATCGAGCCACAAAAGATAGGTCGCGTCACTTTTGACGACCGAAATTTCAGGGATTTCGTTTTTCACGAACTCACAAACCCGTTTTCTGTTTTCCGAGACATATTCCCGCATCGCGTCAAGCCATCCAGCCCCTTCGTTGAACGCGGCAACGGCTGCAGTGCAGGCAAAAGAATTCGGTTCAGCGATTTCGTCTGTATTGAGAGCACGCCATACTTTGTGGCGCAGAACCGGATTTTCGGCATAGACCGCGGCACTCTTCATTCCGGCCATATTAAAAGCCTTTGTCGGAGCGATGCAGCTGACCGAAATTTCGCGGCAGACTTCTGAAACCGATGCAAAAGGAACATAGTTTTTTCCAGGCTCGGTTATATCGCAGTGGATCTCGTCGGAAATCACCGTAACGCTGTGTTTTTTCGCAAGATCTCCTACTTTTTCGAGCGTAATTCTCTTCCAGATTTTTCCTGCCGGATTCTGCGGGTTGCAGAGGATCATCAAAGTTGTCTGCGGGTCCGAAAGTTTTGCCTCCAGATCTTCAAGATCCATGCTGTATGAACAGGTTTTCCTGTCGTAGACAAGAGGACTTTCGAGAACGCGGCAGCCGTTGTTTATTATGCTGTTGAAAAAAACATTGTAGACCGGAGTCTGGATAACGACATTTTCATTCGGAGTAGTGAGTTTTCTCACGATCGATGAAATTGCGGGAACGACACCTGTGCAGAAGACAAGTCCTTCTTTTTTCATCTTAAAACCGTGGCGCGTTTTCCACCAGTTCATGTAGGCTTCATACCACTCGTCAGGAATTTCCGAATAGCCGAAAACTCCGTGTTCCATCCGCTTTTTTATCGCTTTCTCGATTTCGGGAGCGAGCCTGAAATCCATGTCTGCGACCCACATCGGAAGTTCGTTTTTCCCGACATTCCACTTTACACTGTCTGTTCCGCGGCGGTTTATCACTGTGTCAAAATCGTATTTCATGATTACCTCAGCCACTCTGGCTTGTCTGAATTTTTGCCGATATTTTTACAGATGATTTTTGTCTTTGACGGATCTGTTTTATCGGGTTCGATTATAAGTTCGCCGATTTCTTCAGCCTTGATGGAACCGCTTGAAGGATTGATAATGCTTTCAACTTTCGAAGTGATTTCAGCTTCCACTGACGAATATTCGAAAGCAAGCGTCGTGTTCAGCAGTTTGCAGTTTTTCATGACAAGGTTTCCGATGTAGCACATCCCCTGAAGGCTTTCAATCGTGCAGTTTACCAAAGTGAGATTCTTCGAGTTCCAGCCCAAATATTCGCCTGAAATGAAGGAATCGTAAACCTCGACATTTTCGCAGTTCCAGAAAGCGTCCTTTGAAAGGAGGGTCGAATTGCGTACGACAACATTTTTTGCGCCGTCGAAAGAGTAATTTCCGTCCAAAGTCAGCCCTGAAACTTCGATGTTTTCGCAGTTCATCGCGAAGTAGTTCCCTTTAGCCGTTACATTTTCCAGCTTCACGTTACGGCAGTTCCAGAGCGTCTCCTCGGCATGGGTAAAAGTGACATTTTTCAGGAGAAGGGTGTCGCAGCGCCTGAAATTTTTGGGGGCCTGTATTACGGCGTTTTCAACCGAAACATTGTTGGAATACCACACACCGGCGCGTGCCGTTTCAAACCATTTACACTCTTTTGCCGTTACGTTTTCACAGTACCAGAGCGGATATTTCCAGCGGAACAGTATATTTTCAAGCTCGATATCACGGCTTTCCTTGAGAGGTGATTCACCTTCATCAAAAACAGAGTCAATGATCCTCACATTCCTGCTTCCGAAAAGGCTTCTTTCGCCTTTCAGGAACTTTTGCCTGATTTCATTCATTTTTCCCTCGTGATCAAAGTAAAAAAAACAATTTCCGGCGGCATTATATTTATGAAAAACAGTTTTCACAATAAAAGCGCTGTTCAACTTCATATATTGCAAAAAAAATAGTTCGCGCTATAACAGCGGGTTTTTTTCGAGCTGATGCTTTGCAAAAAGTTTCAGCCTTTAAATAAATGAGGTGCGATCATGCTTTTAGCACAAATACTTTCAGTCACGATTTTTCTTGCAATGTTCATTCTCATGGTGACGGAAAAAATCGAACGCCAGTGGGTTACGCTCGGCTGTGCGGTTCTGACGGCGGTCCTTGTTTTCGGGCTTGGTCTCCGCAGTGCCGATGCAATTATGGAAACGCTGAACGTAAAGACGATATTTACAAAAAGTTTCTGGTACAGCGCGGGTGATGTTCCGGAAAACTCGACCGGCATCAACTGGGCTACGATTTTCTTCATCGCCGGAATGATGGTAATGGTCGAGGGAATGGCGGCTTCCGGCTTTTTCCGCTGGCTCTGCATGAGGCTGGCAAAACTTGTCCGCTACCGCGTTATCTACATTTTTGGCGCATTCATGCTGATTTCCTTCGCTCT
>CACZFE010000096.1 GCA_902780365.1 uncultured Spirochaetales bacterium | reverse complement strand
GACGACATGGAATTTCATCCCTTTGACGATGACATCCATCATGGCTCTGCGGTTGATCTCGGCGAATTTCTGCGCGATCTTCATGTCGTGGATATACTGCTCGAAAAGATCTCCTTCAACGTATGCAAGCGGCTTCGGGATGGCAGTATCCTTCGGTGTCAGCCTTTTTATAAAGTTTTCGATCTCTTTTTCGCGTCCTTCTGCCTTCATTTTGTTAATGATTTCCATAACTTCATCGTGACTGTAAAAAGTGAGTGCGCGGTATCCGGCATCCTGATAGTAGTTCGCGATCTCAAGGCCTAAGTGTCTGCTTCCGGAGTGGATCACGATGTAGATATTGCCATCATCATCCTTATCTGCTTCGATGAAGTGGTTGCCGCCGCCGAGTGTCCCGATGCTTTTCAGGGCGCGGTCGTGATTGATATTTTTCGCGCAGAAAAGTTCGTTAAGGTCTATTTCATCTGCGTATCTGTGAGGCGTTTCGCGGATGTCGAAGCCGGAGGGGATCTCGGTGTGGATCAGTTTGTCGAGTTTTATCGGCTCGATGTGTGACTCCTTTATGCGGATTGTCTCCATTCCGCAGCCGATATCGACCCCGACTAAATTCGGGCATATTTTGTCTTTTATTGTCATCGTCGTTCCGATCGTGCAGCCGGCACCTGCGTGGACATCAGGCATGATGCGGATTTTGCTCCCTTCGATGTAAGGCTGGTTGAGGAGACTTTTCACCTGTGCAAGTGCGTTTTCGTCAACGACATCGGTGAAGATCTCAGCTTTTCCGTACTTTCCGCGGACAAAAGTCCTGTGTTTCAGAACCTCCAGCATTTTTTCGCATTCCGCATACAGTTCTTCAATAGTCTGTCCTTCCTCTGGAAGCCCGAATTTTTCAGCAATTTCCTTAAATTCTTCCATACTGATAATTTCTCTTTCAGCCATTTTTACTCCTTAAAACAGCAGTTCATGGTAGTAAAGACAACCGCGCCAGCGCCATTTGCCGCGGGCACACCATTTTTTGGGTTCAAGAGTCGTTCTTTTCAGTAATATATCTATTTTTGCTCTATCTTTTCCGGCAAAGCGTTTTTCAAGATCATCGTATGCATCGCTTAGAACTTTATTCAATGATTCCAGCGAGATAGTTATTCCTGTGTCGCAGCCGCGTTTCGGGGCTAATGAAATTTCGCCTTCAGTTTTGCCATCCAGCTCATACTGGTAGATCTTTTCGACCTTGAATTCCAAAAATGCCACCAGAGTTTTGTGTTTATCCCTTTTTCCTCTATAGTTCTGGACTCTGTATTTCCGCGTTTCCATTTCATCGGTCGTGGTTTCGTAATACCTTAATTTGTTTATCAGTTTTCCCTTTTTATTGCGCTCTATAAAACCCATGACGAAAGTTCTCTGGCCGAAAAGTGTCGCAAAAAAACGCATTATATCTTCATCGGGATTCATAACGAAAAAATACTGAGTTTTCTCCTCTCCGCGCAGAACATCGATCGGCATAGTCGGCAAATTCGAGGAACAGCTTATTTGTGTTTTCATATCCTGTGTCCGCTTTTCGTTTTCCTCGTCGGAGTAGTGATAACCCATCGGATTTATTGCGGTTATTATGCCGAAAGTTTTGATGTTCCTGTCGTAATTTCTTTCAGCGCTTTCTTCGGGATCCTTGAAGATCTCTTTGAGCATTTCTTCAAGTCCGGGAGAATCGCCGCTTGTGGCAATGACATTTTCGATTACCTGATCGACCATCTCTTTGTCAGGCAGTTTTTTTGTTTCTTCTGTCATTTTTTACTCCTTTCTCACTTTTTTATGCCTTGGCCGGACGGATTTTCGGCAGCCTTTCGCAGTAATCGAATGCCTCTTCGCCGATTTCGGCGGAATCAGAGACGGATATTGACCAAAGTCCGCATTTAAAGAATGCTTTTTCACCGATTTTTTTAACAGAATCAGGGACATAAACGGCCGTTAGCCCTGAACATTCCATGAATGCACTTTCTTCGATTTTTGTAACTGAATCGGGAATGACAACTGACTTAAGACTTATGCAATTAAAAAATGCTTCAAATTCTATTTCCGTGATAGAGTCGGGAATGACGATGGAAGTCATAATTTCGTTGCAAATTTCGATTTCTCCTTCGCTGATCTTTTTCACATCGTCAAACGCATACTGCTCGATTTTTCTCACAGAATCTTTGAGGACGATCTCGCCTTTGCCGTCCGCAAAAGTGTGTGAAACAGAATTTTTATCGATCCATTTAATCCGTTTCGGTGATAATTTTTCCGAACTTTCGTAGATTATCGTGCTCATTTTTACTCCTTTTATTCATCAAAAGCTTCAGGGTTTATCGAAAGTATCTTTTCTTTTGTTTCTTTTGGCAGTTTGTCACAGACGTAGAATGCACATTCTCCGATTTTCGTAACTGAGTCCGGGATAACGATGGATTGCAAATTTTCGCAGTTATAAAAAGCACGTTTACCAATTTCCGTGACAGAATCAGGGATGACGATGGAGGCGAGAGAAAAACATTCCAAAAAAGCATCTGTTTCGATTTTCTTAACAGAATTTGGAATATTGACGGAGGCAAGTCTCGAGCAGCAGGCGAATGCAGATCTACCGATTTTCTTAACAGAATTTGGGATAACGACGGAGGTGAGTTTCAAGCAGCAGGTAAATGCACCTTTACCGATTTTCGTAACTGAGTTGGGAATGACAATTGACTTGAGACTTATGCAATTATCAAATGCTTCATCTCCGATTTCCGTGACAGAATCAGGAATAGCAATAGGAGCGAGATTTGAAAACCAAGAGAATGCACCTTCTCCGATCTCCGTCACAGAATCTTTGAGGACGATCTCACCTTTTCCGTCCGCAAAAGTGTGTGAAACAGAATTTTTATCGATCCATTTAATCCATTTCGGTGATAATTTTTCTGAACTTTCGTAGTAAATAGTTCTTGAAACTCCTTCTTTTTTCATTTTTTACTCCTTTCCGATCAATGTGAAAACAACGATTTCGGCTGCGGGATTCAGGGCGCGGATCGTCTTGAAAATGAATGAGAGTGTGGTTCCGCTTGTCATGACATCGTCGATCAGGAGGATCTTGGGTTTAAGCAGGTTCCTGAATTCCTCGGCTTCATCATCGTTTTTGAAGATGTAAAAATTCTTTAAATATTTTCGGTACTTGGATTTTGAGTTGAAATCTCTGGCTATTGAAAAATAGTCTTTTTCATGGATTTCCGACATCAGTTTTTCCATTTTGGAGAGCATTCCGGCTTTCTCTTTTTCGCTGTATCTGTGCTTGATCCTGCCGCCTTCCTCGAAAACATCGTCCAGGACTTCGATCCTGAATTTTTTGTAGTCGAATTCGATCTCTGAGGGGAGCTTTTTTACGACCTCGAAAACCGAATAATAGGGGTGGTTATACATGTCCAAATAGGCGATCATTTTCGTATTAACTCCCGATTTTGACTGAGGAAACACGACTGTGTCGAATTCATAGAGATCGATCGTTTCGTGCAGTGTGTCGACTGCGTTTCTGACGAATGTATCGACTGTTTTTTCATCCTCCTTTTTCGGGAATTTGATGCGCTCGATGAATTTCGCCCTCAGAGCCGGATCAAGGTCTTTGTCGAAGCCGTATTTAAAGAGGTAACATCTTGAAAAGATTCTGCTTTTCTTTAATCCGTCATTTGAAAGAGTGACGGTTTTTTCGCCGTTTTCCGATTCAATTCTGAATGTGAAAGTTGTGCTCGTCATTATTTTTCCTCCAATTTGTCAGCTTCCCCGAATTTATATTCTTTTGCCAGGATCTTTTCTTTGATCTCCTGCGCTTCCGGATCGGTGTAGTGCATGTTCAGAAAAGTGAAGCGGCCGCCGACCGTGACAGGTTTTTTAAAATGCAGTTTTTTCCAGCCGGGGTTTTCTATGCGGAGATTGCCGCCGACAGATCCCGGAAAATAGAGATTTTCTGAGTTATATTCGATAAAACAGTTGCCTTTTATGGCACTTTCCTCAATGCATTTAGCCGTTTTGAGCTGCGGATTTCCTGAAATATCGACATTTCCTTCGACAACACGGGGAAATGATTCCAGATCACGCAAATGAGTCGAAGAGATCCTGAAATTTCCGGTTACTTTATTGATTTTAAAGGAAAAAAACTCGATCCTGTAGAAAGGGCTTTTTTCGTATTTTGGTTTTTCAGAGTCTCTGAGAATGGTGAAATCGTGCATCTCTTCAAGGTTGAAATTGCCCTCGATATCTATCGTGCAGTTGTCATTGACTGTATATTTTCCCTCTATTAGCGGCGGCAGAGGTTTTAGTTTGTATTTGCTGTTGTGAATTTCGACGCTTTCATTGTATTCTTTTACGAACTGACCGAATTTCTTAGTAATTTCAAGCTTTCTTTGTTCATGCCAGCGTGCGAAGTATGCTGCGTCCGCTACCGGAGCGGTAGAGTTCGCAACTCTCTCTTCCCGTTCTTTTTTATGTTCCGGGGTCTCGTACATAAAACCGCGGTTCATCATTCTGGCAAAACCGTGCACGCAGTCGCCGTATACCTGCTTTCTGAGTCTTTGGAAATACTCGCCGTTTCCGACGCATCTGTCTAAGTAATCGTGCATTTCTTTTGCGGCGTCTTCCAGCAAGTCAAAATCGATATTAAAACCTAAGTGGCGAATAAAACTCAAGAATTCCTTGACTTCAGCTTCGGTCGTGACATTTTCCATTTTGAAAAGTTTCTCTTTTTCGCCGGTTTCCAGATACTCATAAGTCATGATTTTTTTCTTCTTGTCTCTTATCGCGAAAACACCGCCTTTCAGTTTCCATGTGTTCAAGATCCAGCCTATTCCTGTGTCATTTATGATGAAGTGAAAGAGGGGAGAAAATTCGTCTTTTCTGATCCTTTTCACCAGATAGCAGCCGGAATGCATGGTTTCTTCAAACTTTTCAAACGATTTTTCGTTCTCTTCGGCAGTCAAAAGCGGATTTTCCAGAGAAACCACCGAGAACGAGAGGATCCTGTCGTCAGTTCCCAAAAGAGCCGATACCGGCTTGTTTTCATTAGAATTTTGCATAGTTTTTCCCCGTCTTTGGTTCAATTTCACAATAATAGCGGCACAAATATCGGGTAAATTATTTTAATTACGCAATTAACGATTGCCGAATTATTTATGTCGCAACTTTTAAAAATTACGCAAGCATTTTACAAAATTCCGATAAAAAAGTCAAGAAAAAAAGCCCGGGTTTTGAAAAAAATTTTTCCACCTGCATCGAGGCGTAGAGACGTTTCATGAAACATCTCATTAAATCAGAAAAAAATAGGTCTTCGTCTAAGGTCGAAAATTTCGACCTTGAACGGAAACGGGAATTATTTTGCCTCTTGCTGCAACCTGAAAATTTCTTTCTGCTGTTCAATTTCGGCCATGAGTTGTTCTTCAGTCGGCATACAGGTCATCAGTTTCGCCGCAAAAAGTTGATCGCTATTGTGCAAAACAGAATATTTTGCAATCGCTGCATCTGTTTCTGAACACAATACAAGCCCTATTGTAGGATTATCACCGTCAGTGCGCTTTAATTCATCATACATACGAACATACATATCCATCTGCCCGACATCCTGATGGCATATTTTCCCTGTTTTCAAATCAATCAGAACATAGCATTTTAAAATCATGTTATAAAAAACAAGATCTATATAATAATCTTCACCTTCTGTATGAATATGCTGCTGACGGGCAACAAAAGCAAACCCTCTCCCCATTTCAAGCAGAAAATCTTTTAAATGAGAAATTATTGCGGATTCCAAATCAGATTCAGAAAAATCATCACCTGTTTTGAATCCTAAGAACTCAGCAACAAAAGGATTTTTTAAGATTTGAGGAGCTGTAGTTTCCTTGCTTTTAGAAACAAGATCGGGATTTGCAAAATGACGCTCAAAATACTGTGTGCTGATGTTTCTATCCAGCGTCCTTGAGCTCCACATTTCTTTTGAAGCGGTTTCTATGTACCAACGGCAAGCAGTTATGTCGGCAACACGCAGGACTTTCAAATAATGTGTCCAAGTCAAATTTGGAAATCGCGATTTCCAAATCTAAGAATCAGGGAAAATAATATAAAATTTTCTGAATTGTCGCAGATAACGCGGAGAATACCCAGTTCCATACTCTTTTGTAAGCTCTTCTGAGAGCATATCTATCAAATGTTTTCCGTATTCGGCACGTTCTTTCCCTTGCTGTTCCTGCTCGATAATGCGTTTCCCAATATTCCAGTAAGTCTCTGTCATAACAGCAGAAACAGCTCCATAAGCAGATATTCTGCCTTCATTTATTATAGCCTTTATATCGTTGACAAAGGTCACTTCTGATTTAACAAGATTTTCGTCTTTATTTTGAGTTAATATATTGTTATCCATTATCCACCGAACTTTTCAATTTTCAACATTAAACCACAAACACAATTCTATGAATTATAAATTTTAAATTTATGAAATCAAATTTATTTTCTTATATTATGAAAATATTTTATTGAATATTTAAATCAAATGTACAAATTTTTCTCTCGCGAAATCAGAAAAAAATAGGTGTTCGTCCAACTCGTCATGTTGAGCAACGCGAAACATCTCTGACTTGAACGAAAATGGGAATCATTTTGGGGAGTTATGGTGCGCGGCTTGCCAAAAATCAGTTTGGGCAAAATTTGCCTACACTGCTTCCGACGGGAAAAT
>CACZFE010000095.1 GCA_902780365.1 uncultured Spirochaetales bacterium | reverse complement strand
GCCGGCTTTGAGTTTGTCAGTCGTAACTGTATTGCGGATCTCGTCTATCGTCGGAAGTCTCCACTTGTTGGAACCGTTTTCGTTCAGATACCGGCACATTTCCGCAAGCAAATAGGAATAAACATTTTCCCCTATGAATATCCGGGGGTAACCTGCAAAGATTTCAGGATAGAGCCTGGACGACCAGATCGTGCCGTTTGCGTCTCTGCACGGTCCTATGCCGGTTTCATCACACTCCGGGATCTCCTCTTTTTCATCGAGATCGCTCCTTACGCAACGGACAGACAACAGCGCATTTCCGGGTTCTGTCTGGAACGGATAATGTTCGACCTCTTCCTCATCTATATATAACGGAATATATTCAACAAAACCCCCTTTGAAATAGACCATCCATGCGTATCCGTCTGACAAGACATTATTGTAACTGTCATAATAATCATAAGCCGTCGAACTCCAGAATCCGTCTGCAGGCATATCCGGGAAAGACGAGAAAGGTTCTTCCTCTTTTGATAAGTCAAGAAGCGTCATGAGTTCGTTTTTATTGGGAAGCCTCCAGTCGCCCTTCCCTGCGTATTCAAGGTTTTCACAGTAGGAAAGAGCATCTTTCCATGTTTTGTTTTCTGCGTATTCCTTCTGCCAGAAAAGATTCGTTGAAGAATCAAAAACAACTTTTTCACTCCCTTCGCCGAATACTTCATACATCTCTTCATCGACTTTGCCGTATTCTTCACCGCTTACGCACCACAGAAGCGCCATGTGAGTATCATCAGAAGGTCCGTACACTGTTCCATTTTCTGTATCGTAAACAAGTTTTTCCGCTGTCCATATATTGCTGAGATACGTAAAATAGGTCTGATCGATCAGATAATCGTAAAGGATGCTATGGTCGGCAAGGCTCATCGCCTCTTTCCTCGTCGGAAGCCTCCAGTCGCCCTCTATGGAAGCATATTCTTCACTGCATAGATCATCCGCCTGTTTCAGTTCCGATAACCTCCGCTCTTTCGGATCAATAATCCATATAAGTCCCGTAACGTTGTCATGCACCTGATTTATATAGTAGACTCCCACTTCTTCTTCCGGTTTCAGAAGTTCGGTGTAACTGTGAGGAACGCATCCTTTTCTTGCGGCATACTGTGCATCCTGACCGTAAAAATCTTCTCCTTCTTCCGGACACAGGATCTGATTTTTGTTGTCATTGCAGATGCTTTTGCCGGTGCAGAGGACTTTGGAATAAACTGCTTCCGGTTCGGGAACGATATCGTCGTCAGCAGGTTCCGTGTCACCGTCAGGTTCAGCGGTGTCAGTATCGCCGTCATCGACTGGTTCGTCATCGTCAGGTCCTGCCGTGTCGGTATCGTCTTCCGGTTCCAAAACACCTGTATCGCTAAGATCAGAAACTTCGTTATCTTCTGCCGGATCAAGCACGATGAAAGTATAAGCCGTGAAGTGTCCCGTCGTCATCATGATCGGGTCTCCTGCAGCTGCATTCATGATCGGGTCTCCTGCCGCATTCTGCATTATCGGATCTCCTGCTGATGCAAGCATGATAGGATCACCCGCCGCACTCATCATTATCGGGTCTCCGCCAGCACTCATCATTATCGGATCTCCCGCCGCGTTCAGCATTATCGGGTCTCCGCCCGCACTCTGCATTATCGGGTCTCCGCCGGCTTCCCTTCCGGCAAGGACCGCATAAGTACCGTGCTCCTCATAGCTCCATCTGCCTTCTGCCTCTTTGAAAACCGCTGCGGTCAGAATTTTCTTTTCAAAAGCATCTTCCGCTGCCATCGTAATTATTATCGGTTTTTTGAAAATTGTGCCTGACGGTTCGAATTCGACCACCTTACTCACGATTTTTTCGCCTTCATCACTCGGGAAAACGGCCGCATCGTAAATCGTCATCGTGATCGTCGTGGTGCCGTCCAGCGCTCCTGCCGGGATCTCGACAGATGTCTTTCCGTCGGAACTTTCCACCGTTCCGCCTTCTTCCGCGGAAATCTTCTTTGAGACACGCTCTTCATAGTCGTGCGACTTCTTTTTGCTGCACGAAACAGCAAAAACCGCGGCAAAAACCATAATCAGGCAAAAAACACGTTTCATGAACCTCTCCTTTTTATAAAAACCTCATCAATTATTAAAATTTTAAATAAAAAAACAAGAAAAATCCGGCATTTTCTCCATTTCACACCCTAGAACAGAAAAAATTTGACCATGACTTAAATGTGGTAAATTATTAAGAGGTCGTTTCTATTTTATTAGAGGTGCAATTATGAAAAAAGTCTGTCTGCTTTTTATTTTATGTTCACTTTTCATCATGACAAATTCCGGCTGTTCCCAAAAACATGTATCCGATAACCCCGATGAATCTTTAAATGACAACGACACCGTTGATGACGATATTTCAGACACCGGCACCCCTGATCCAGAGAGTGATGAAGATGAAATTTCAGCCACGGATGACGACTACGACACCGTTGACACCAATGATCCCTGCAAAAAAAATCCGTGCGCACATCTTTCCGGATCCACCGGCGAATGTTTCCCTGACGGCGACTCATATTACTGCGGATGCAGCACCAACTACACTTGGGAAGACGACCGCTGCAAAGGAGACACCAGAATTGTGGACTGCGAGAATCTTCCCGAAAACGCTCACTGGAGCACAGCTTCGACCGTAGAACAGACCTGGGACCGGTACGGCTGGAGACCGTCAAACGAAGGCAGCTATGTTTACACTCCAAAATCGGAAGACTGTCTTTTTACATGTGACGACGGTTACTTCTGGAACGATTCAAAATGCGTAAACCCGTGCAAACCGGATCCTTGCGCTGGAATTGAGCACTCATCCGGACGCTGCTTCTCTGTCGGAGTAGATATGTACACCTGTGAATGCGATGAAAACTATTACTGGTGGGGCAAAAAACGCGGCTGCACTACACAAAAACCGGGATTTGGCAACATCTGCACCGGGCAGAGCCTCTGCTACGACGATTCCGGAACAATTGACTGCCCAGCATTAGGTGAAAGCTTTTTCGGTCAGGATCCTCAGTATGCCGGCATCGGCACCTGCTCTCCGATAGATCTGAAAATAGACTACACTGTTCCAGAAGAACCTGTTGTGGTAAGCGCGAACACGAACCTCATCTGGCAGGGCTTAACTTCAGAGGAAGGCTCGCAGGAAGAGGCTCTTGATTACTGCGAAAACCTCGTTTACGCAGGTTACGACGACTGGCGGCTCCCTTCAATTCAGGAATTGATTTCAATTATGACCAGCAACGAATACTTCCTATATCACTACCCCTTTTATTTTCCGAATCTGTTTGAGGGCACAACTTATGCGTGGTCTTCAACGATCTATCCCTCCGACACAAAAGTTGCGTGGCAGTCAAGTTTAAGAGCCAACTATACAGACGCTCTCGATGCAATATACACATCTCTTTTCTGGTGTGTCCGCGGCGAAGGGCTGCCTTCCTCAGAATTCGAAACATCCGAAATCAACGGGGAGAAAGTCGTGACAGACAAAACGACCGGACTGATGTGGCAGAACACTTTCACTATGAAACAGGGATGGGGACATGCTTTGGCGTACTGCGAAAAACTGAATTACGCCGGTTTCAGCGACTGGAGACTTCCAAACAGAAACGAACTCGCCTCGCTTATCGACTACAGCATAAAAGAACCTGCGTCAAATCTGCCGTTCATGCTTGAAAACTATTCTGAACCTTTCTCCAAATTCGACTCATTCTTTTCATCCACACTTTCCATCAACGCTATAGGCGGAAACCACTTCGGGACAAACTATGCCTCCGCAGTCGATTTTTCCATAGGGTATATCGGTCATATCATGAAAGAATATTCACACCTCGACAATTATGTCACTTGTGTCCGCTCCGAAATCTGCCCTGAAGGATACTTCCTGCGCGGTCTCGAGTGCCTTGAAAATCCTTGCCGGGAAGAACTTTGCGAAATAGAGAATTCGACAGGTCTCTGCATTCCCGAAACAGAAACTGAACATGAATGCGAGTGTCTTGAAGGTTTTTTCTGGAACGGTTCAAAGTGTATGAACCCGTGCGATGACGATCCTTGCTCGGAAATAGCGAATTCCGATCAAACGACATGCCATGCGCTGAGTTCGGATATTTACTACTGCGGCTGTCTCGAAGGATATACATGGAATAACGGGAAATGCGACACTTTTGCAACAGGTGTCATGACTGTCGGCAACATCTGCACCGGACAGAAAAAATGCTACGACAATGAAGGAGAGGCAAACTGTCCGGCTGAGGGAAGTGAGTTTTACGGTCAGGACGCTCAGTATGCCTCAATAACATGCTCGGAGCAGGATTTCACGGTCAAAACGGTCGCAAACCAGAATATCGTGGTGGACAACAACACAGGGCTTGAGTGGCAGCAGGATATCCATTTGATCGATTTCACATGGAACGAGGCTTGGATTTACTGCGACGAACTTGAATATGCAGGCAAAAACGACTGGCGTCTTCCGGCACCTCATGAGATCATGACGATACACGAATACGAAAAATCCATATCTTCTTCCACAGGCATTTCTTTATCAAGCAACCTCGTATGGACATCTGTAACAGACATGAGAAATCCGGAAAAAGCTTTGACTTTTGATTCAAGAGACGGTTTTCCGATGTATTATGCCCCTAAAAGTAACATTTATGACACCGTATGCGTCCGCGGCAGGAAACTTCCTCTTGCGAAACTGACCGCATCAACAATAAACGGAGACACAGTTATCACGGATTCGACAACAGGACATATGTGGCAGCCCCTTATCCAGTCCAATAAAAAAATCTACAGCTGGGCTCAGGCTCTTGCAATTTGCGAAGACTTGACTTATGCGGGTCACGATGACTGGAGACTGCCGAACAAGAATGAACTTTCATCGCTCGTCTATTTTGGTGAATACTCCCCTGTTTCGGAATTTTTCAACTTTAGTAACGAATTTATCTCCTCGACAACTGATTCGTTTAGTCCATTCTATGCCGTTAAAATAAATCTTAACGGAGAAATATATTCCGGAAGGAAAGAGTGTTCGGACTGCGCCGCAAACTTAGCCTACAGCGTTATCTGCATAAGAAACTGAAAAAAATTTGACCATTGCTATTTCAAAATGTTAGAGTGCCCCGCGTTTTTAAGCTGATTTAAGTTTTTGGCTTATTTTTTGATATTCTGGAGGTTATCGTGACTAAGAAGAAAATGATGATTTTAGGCGATGAAGCTATCGCCCAGGCGGCACTTGATGCCGGTATTTCCGGATTTTACGCTTATCCAGGAACCCCTTCCACAGAAATTATGGAGTATGCGCAGGCTTCCAAAGCCGCGGCGGAAAGAAACGTCCACAGAACGTGGTCGGCAAATGAAAAGACCGCAGTTGAAGGCGCTCTCGGAATGAGCTATGCAGGCAAAAGAAGCATGGCTATGATGAAGCATGTAGGCCTCAACGTCGCAATGGACCCGTTCGTAAACTCAGGCGTAACCGGCGCAAACGGCGGCTGCATCGTTACTGTTGCGGACGATCCGAGCATGCACTCATCCCAGGACGAGCAGGATTCGAGGATCCTTGCAAAGTTCGCCCTTCTTCCGATATTCGAACCTTCGAACCAGCAGGAAGCTTACGACATGGTCTTCGACGGCTACGAACTTTCCGAAAAATACAAAACTCCGGTCCTTATGCGTGTCACGACACGTCTTTCGCACTCCCGTTCCGGCGTTGAACTCAGAGATCCGATCGCTCCGAAAGAACTCAAGCTTCCGGAAGACAAACGCCAGTTCGTCCTTCTTCCGGCACTTGCAAAGAAGAGCTACAGAAGAACTCTCGAAAACCAGAAAAAATTCATGGAAGAGTCCGAAAATTCCAAATGGAACGCATACATCGACGGCGCAGACAAGTCGCTCGGCATCATCGCATGCGGACTTGCTTTCAACTACCTCATGGAAAATTTCGACGGCGTATGTCCTTATCCGGTAGTCAAAGTCTGCCAGTATCCGGCTCCGAAAAAACTCATCGCTCGCCTCACTTCGGAATGTGAGAAAGTCCTCGTTCTCGAAGAAGGTATGCCGATGGTCGAAGAAGCTCTCCGCGGCCTTCTCGACAAGGACATCAAAGTTCTGGGAAGAATGTCAGGCGAACTTCCGCGTGACGGCGAACTCAACCCGAACCTCATCGCAGCTGCTCTCGGCCTCAAAGAGACGATCGGAAAAGAGGTTCCCGCTCTCGTTGCAGGAAGACCTCCAAAACTCTGCCCCGGCTGCAGCCACGCTGATTTCTACGCAGCTTACGTCGAAGCAGTCAAAGAAAAATACGGCGACGGTCACCTTTTCGGCGATATCGGCTGCTACACACTCGGCGCACTTCCGCCTTTCCAGGCAGTAAACAGCTGCGTCGACATGGGTGCAAGCATCACGATGGCAAAAGGTGCTGCTGATGCAGGAATGTTCCCGGCTTGCGCTGTGATCGGCGACTCGACCTTCACCCACAGCGGCATGACAGGTCTTCTCGATGCAGTCATCGACAAGGCCAACATCGTAGTTTTCATCAGCGACAACTCGACCACCGGTATGACGGGCGGTCAGAAATCGCACGCTGAAGGAAGACTTTACCAGATAGTAAAAGGCTTGGGCGTTGACGAAAACCACATCCGCGTAGTCGTTCCGAACAAGGCAAACCACGAGGAAATGGTCAAAGTCATCACCGAAGAG
>CACZFE010000094.1 GCA_902780365.1 uncultured Spirochaetales bacterium | reverse complement strand
TTACCGTCGCCGTCTTTGTCGTCGATCGGGCCAAGACCGATGGTCTCGGGGTTCTCGTAGTTACCGCCGCCCCAGATGTTATCGATATCGAGTGAAGCGTGCCACTGAATTGTTCCGCTTGCCTCAATGCTGTCTGATGTCAGACCCTGGTCACCGAACGAGCAGTCATCGTGACGGTTGTATTCTTCATCTGTGGATACGTTGTCATTTGTTTTCTGTTTTGTGCCGAGAAGACCGTCTTTGTTGGTCATAGACGGATCGTTTGCAGCTTCGACACTTGTTTTCTTTACAAGATGGATATCAAGGTCTGTCTGAACTCCTTCTTTGGAATCCATTTCAGCTTTTGTTCTGAAACCCTGTTTCCATGAAAGCTGAGCAACTACACGTGCCTGCGGGATGATTTTCGGAACGACCGTTATATCGGTTGTATCGCTGACAAGGTCGGTTTCTTTGTCGACTGTTTCAGCCTGAATGTTGATTTTGTAGTATTTCGTACGTTTCTCTTCGCAGGATTTCTGGTGGCAGAGAAGGTATTCGGAAAGCTTCATAAAGAAGAATTTGTCCGGATTCTGCGGGTCGTAGGAAGGTTCGTCACCGCATTTCTTGCAAGCTTCTTCGTTGAATGAGTCGTTAGCGTCTTCGTATTTTACCGGGGTAATCATAAGGCCGGTGAAGTTGGCTCTCTTCGGATTGTCTCTTCCGTTGTCTGCAAGCCACTGACCTGCCGAAGCATCCATATCGGTAAGTTTAAGTTTCGATTCATCACGGAGAGGTGTCGGAGACTCTTTCATTTCCCATTTATATTTAATGTAATATCTCGATTCCCAGTCTTTAAGGCACTGTTCAGGTGCATCCGGATCGGAAACGCATGTTTCTTTAAGGTTCATCTGAACTTTGTCATAAATATTTTTGTAGGACATCGGCGGGGTGACCGGATATTCAAAGCCGACATGAATTATCGGTTTTGGCGGTTTGTTGGGCTGTCTTGTGATCTGAATTCTGTAGCTTGTAGAGCTTTCGCCGCAGGTGTCGGTTTTGCCTTTCGTCGGATCGTTTGTGCAGATCTCGATCGAGAAGTCACCGTTCTGTCTGTATTTGAGAACATCGTTGTCAAGTCTTTCTGACGGAGGATTGTCCTTGAGTGAAGTTGCAGCTGCTTTGTCATAGCTCAGACGGATTTTGAATTTTGAATTGTATTTTTTCTCGTCGAAACCTTTTTTGCAGGTCTTTTCCGCGGAGTCGAGCTGAAGCGGGCAGAGGGAAGCGATCGAATCTTCCTTGTTTTCGCCAAGATAGTCGAAAGTAAGTCCTTTTGCGTTGTAACCTTCAGTCGCAATTCCGTTGTCCATCTTCTGAACTTCGATCTGGAAAAGTTTTTTGTATGTTTCGTTCTCAAGAGAAGCGATGAGCTGGCCGTTCGGATCGATCATGTTGATCTTTCTGATTTTGAGTTCGCCTGTAACACCTCGGTTGTAAATTTCGAATTCTTCTGTGATTACGTCTGCGACAGCTGCTCTTACGGTTTTGACATAAACCGGAGTATCTTCTTCGATAACGGCACTTCCGTCTTCGTCAGCGTCCGGTGTCTCAGTTGCATCAGCATCTTCGACCGGCTCGTTGTCTTCGTCAGCGTCCGTGTCGGTAGCTGTGTCAGCGTCCGTGTCGGTAGCCGTGTCAGCATCCGTGTCGGTAGCTGTATCAGCGTCCGTGTCAGCATCGGTGTCTGCATCAGTGTCTGCCGGTTCTGTGTCTGTGTCTTCCGGTTTGCCGGTGTCTGCATCGCTTCCGTCTTCCCACGGATAGTAAGCGAAGACCATTTTTGCCGGGTTCGACGCAATTTCGGGTTTTCCTTCAACATCGTAGCTGTTGCATGACGCGAGAAGTGCAATACCAAGCAACAACAGCGTAACTACCAGTAATCTCTTCATTTTTTCTGAACCTCCAATAAATATTCCAAGAATCACATAGCCAAACTTCGCGTAATTATAGGTATAAGCGTTTAAAAGTCAAAAATAAAAAAGGGAATCTTGAAAATTATTTCGTACGGACTTTTTTGCCCGTAATCAGCCGGCATTATTCCCTCACGCATCTGACAGAATAACCGTCGGCACGTCCTCCGACTGCCTTCGGAGAGGCTGAAATCTGATCTTCGTACTGGAAGGCGAGTGCGTATGATCCGCACGGAACGAAAGAATCTTCTGCATTGTCGGCGTCTGCATACCAGTAGTTGCCCCAAAGCCCGGCTTTGCTTCCCATAAGCATCGCGTAAGATCCATCGTAGCGTGCTGCAGCCGGAAAATACGAGTATGAATCCGATGCCGGATCAAGCAGGATATACCAGCCGTTTTTGTAGTCGTTTCCGTCAATTACACCGTCTGAAGTGATGTCGAAAACGGAAAATCCGGCTATATCTGTCTCGTAGCCGCCGCTTGAAGTGAAAAAGTCGAAAGTTCCGGTTTTCGGGACTCTGTAGCCAGCCGGACACGGGTCAAAAAGGCTTTTTCCGCCCTCTTTTCCGCCCCATAGCGCAGTGTTGGCGAGCTCTTTACGCAGCCAGTCGCGGCATTCAGCGTATTGGGCGTTGTTGCTCAGAACCGTTGTCGGGTTGGAAACTGCGTAGTCAAGCGTGTTGCTTTCGTTGTTTTCCCTTGATGAATGAGCGATCTCAACTTCATTTCCGTCAGCATCGTAGAGGGGGAGAGGCAAGGTCGAAGTTGTTCCGCCTGAAACTATCGGTGAAGCCGGAAAAGGATCCTTTCTTCCCCACTGGTAAAGCAGTCCGTGGCTTTCAGGAGATTCAGGATCAAGTGAAGTTGCACCGAGATTTCTGTCCGTCACCATAACGCCGTCTGCGGTTTTTATATCTGTTATATCTTCGTCCAAAAGCCAGATATGCCAGCTCCAGATTATGTTTCCAGCCTCATCGAGTGCTGCTACAAGAGCGTTTCCGCCTGAATTTTTTGCAGAAAAATGTATCCGTCCGTCTTTAAGACTGAGTGAATCTATCAGACCGTTTCTGTCACTCTGCCAGATAAGTTTCACATCTGCTGGGTGAAGTTTTTCTTCAGTAAAATCAATACCTTCGATTTTTTTGCCGTTGCCTCGCACAGTCGCATCAAAGCTGTATTTGCCCTCGGTTTGGACGATGTAGCAGTTGGCTGTTCCGGCCTCGGAAAGGTCTGCAACACTTTCCGGATCATCCGCGTCCGGTTCAGCCGGATCTTCTTCTGTCGGAGCTGCGTCTGTGTCGTTGTCCGCATCATCATCAGGTTCAGACCGGGAATCGGAATCGTCAGCGGGTTCACTGTTATCTGGAGAATCAGAGTCAGTCGTATCGCTATCTTCACCGGTTGCTGTATCACCTGAATCGGTTTTGTCTTCATTTTTCGAACTGCTTCCGCAAGAAATCAGTAAAAACAGACAGAAAACAACTGAAACAAGAAAGAATTTTTTCATTTTTGTCTCCGTGGTTGCTTGCGGCGGCGCGGGAATAGGGAGTTTAGGGAGCCTAGGGAGTATAAGGAGTTTAGAGAGACGCCGCCAAAAACTATTTTGCATTATTTTGTCTGGACTTTTTTGCCCAAAATTTTGCAGCCTCTTGCTTCAAGATCTGCGACGCTGTCGAAGGAATAAATCGAGTTCATTTCGACATCGACGAGTTTGAGTTTCGGGTGGTCGTTTATCGGCGCGAGGTCGCGGAGCTGGTTGTCCTGCATGTAAAGTTCCTCGAGAGCCATCAGTTTGCCGAGGACAAGGATGATATCGATGCGGTTGATGTTGAGGCTCAAAACTTTGAGTTTCTGCAGGGGTTTGAGCGGGAATATCTCGATTACGGCATTGTCGTTGAGCGAAAGATATTCAAGCTCCGTAAGGTCTGCGATCTGCGCGACATCGCTGATCCTGTTGCTGTTGAGCGAAAGTTTTTTGAGCTTTTTGAGCTGCGTGAAATCGGCGAGACCCTGGATCCCGTTGCGGCTGAGGTTGAGTTCTTCAAGGTTTACGAGACTTTTTACCGGGCGCATGTCACCGATGAAGTTTTTGTCAAGGTTGAGATAGGTCAGGTTTGTCAGGTTCTCGAGCGGATACATTGACGTGATCTCGTTTTCGCCGAGGTCTAAGTGCCTGAGTTTCGTAAGCTGTGAAAGCATCGAAATGTCAACGATTTTGTTTTTTCTGAGAGAGAGTTTCTCAAGATTCGGGAGTTTTTCGATGCCTTTGATGCTGTTTATGAGTGATTCGCCGAACGGGTTCGCTTTAAGCGTCTCTTCGGTGTTTGAACAGTCAAGTTCCTGGATTTCCTCAAACTTTTTGTCAAGTTTCTTGATGCAGTTGATAAAGACCTTGTCTTCGAAGCCTTCGAAATTCTGCCCGGAACTGCATGAAATGAACAAAAATACAACTGAAAGAATAGGAATGAGTGAAAGTTTCATTTTTTACCTCTTATTTTTTCTTTTTGTCGGTGTAGGAGAAAGCTGTTCCGCTCTTCTTTACGATGATTTTTCCGTCGGTTTTGTCTGAGAAAAATCCCGCTTTCACGAGCGCCGTGAGTATTTTTTTGCGCTGTGTCGTGCCGATGACCATGTCGGAGATTTCCATCGTTTTCTTCGCGAAACCGTCCTTGGTTTTGGTCATTTCCCTGCAGTTCGATATCGTTGCGCCGCTTGCGCCTGCCGACATCGCTGCATCCAGCATCTCTTTCGACTGCGTGTCGTTGCAGACGAGCATGATGTTCTCGAGGTTGGTCATATAGGTGCGCTCGACCGCATTTTTGGCGTTGAGAGTCCGTTTTCTCCATTCTGTGCCGCCCTGGATCGAGTCGATCACGCTGATTATCTGGCCCATGCTTGCAGCCGCGCGGTTTGCTCCGAAGAAAGTCTTCGTGTCGAGAGTCGCCAGATTTACCGGGTAGGAGAAGATAAATCCCATGCCGGGACGGTCGAGATGGCCGCCTTCGATGAGAAGATCCATCATTCCCTGTGCATCATGGTTCGCAACGATGATGTTTATCGTCTCTTTTTCAGCCGGGATCGTGATCCTGATAAGCCCCATTCTGTCGCGGATCCCGCCGCCGATGCCGTAGGATATCATCGGAACGCTCGAACCTTTGTCGATCGCGGTTTTGGCAAGGGCAAGGCCTCTTCCTCGCTGAGTGATGGCGCAGATCCCCATGTAGTTCGACTGCGCGCTTTCAAACTGGAAGTCGAATCCGTCGAAATTTTCGTTGTTTTCACTGCTTTCGATGAGAACGGCCGGTTCGGTGAATATCGAGCCGCGTCCTTCCTGCGAGAGGTCTGCTGCATAGACTATTTTGTCAAAAATCTCTTTTTCTTTCTCTGCCGGAACATAGAAATGGTATGTTTCGAGAATGTTTTCTGCGACGCCTTTGCGGTTGAAGAACCAGTGCTTGTCAGTTGAAACGATCGAGCTGCTGCGCTGGAAAATGTATTCGTCAATGCAGCATTCTTTCATGGCTTCAACGATTTTCGGCGAGATGTTCTTGTAAACACTGCAAGTGAATTTCGCTATATTCGTGAATTTCATTATCTGCCTCCATTGGTTGCATTCTGCATTTTTCTGGCTTTGCGGCTCGCGCTGATCCCCATGAGAAGAACGGCGAGGATCGGGCAGGCAGAAGCCATGCTGAGGATGCCGAAACCTTCGACAACGCCTTCAACTCTTGCACCGAGTCCGAGTCCCATCGCAAGAACGAGCGGGACTGTGACAGGACCGGTGGTGACGCCTGCGCTGTCCCAGCCGATGTTGACATACTGCTCGTCAGAAATCGCCGTGAGAACAAGAAGGATCAAATAGGACGGAACTAGCATCCAGAAAATCTGAATGTTCCAGATGATTTTTACTGCTCCGAGTGCGATCCCGAGACCGACTCCGAATGCAACTGCGTAGATGAGTGTCGTCTTTTTGAAAGTACCGACAGAAAGTTCCTCGACTTTCATACCGAGCGCGTTGAGAGCGGGTTCGGCGAGTGTTGCTCCGAAGCCCATTATGAAGGCGAAAAGGATAACTATCAGATATCCGCCGCTGCCGCCGTTCTTGCCGAAAATTGGGCCGATCTGCGGGATGTAGCGGTAGATTTTCTTAGGTTCGTCGTAGTTTTTCTCAACAAACGGGATCTGCGAATATTTGTTGTCTCCTTCCTTTTTGAAGAAGAACTCGTTGACTTCGCCTTCAGGAGTGATCGACTTCTGAACGATAGCCTTGTCGAAGTTGTGCATCGTCTCCTGACTGTCACTCAGTTCTATCGCGCTGAAAGATGCCGGAAGTCTTGATCCTACCTGTGTTCCGATCTTGGAAAGGCCGTATTCCATGCCGATCCCGAAGAGTCCCATTCCGAGGATCGAAATGAAGATACCGAGGAAGATCTCGTCCTTTTTCGGGAGTTTTTCGCGGAGAAGAACGACGAAAACGAGAAGAATGAATATCGTGAGCGGAAGGATCGCCTTTGCAGCTTCGAAGAATTTGTCACTTGCGACATTGACGAGGTTTATTGCCTCTTCGACTTTATCGCTCGCCGAGAGAGCTGCTTCCGAGAACTGCTGCTTGACGGCTTCGAATCTCTCTTCTGTTCCGACTATCTGAAGCGCTTTCGCATGGTTAGCGTCGCTGAAGAAATCGGTCTGCGACATAGGTTCGGGGAGGCTCATGTTGATGGAGTCGGTGACTACGTTTTTGGCGGTCTTGCCGTACTGCTCCTCATGGCATCGCCCGTGATGGC
>CACZFE010000093.1 GCA_902780365.1 uncultured Spirochaetales bacterium | reverse complement strand
CTCTGCTTCGTGGGGCCTCCCGGAGTGGGCAAAACATCGCTCGGAAAGTCGATCGCGCGTGCTTTGAAGCGCAAGTTCTACCGTCTTAGTCTCGGAGGCTTGCACGACGAAGCCGAAATCCGCGGTCACAGGAGGACTTATGTCGGCGCGATGCAGGGAAAGATTTTGAAAGGACTCACCACGTGCAAGTCGAACAACCCTGTTTTCATGCTCGACGAGATCGACAAGCTCGGCAAGGATTTCCGCGGCGATCCTTCGTCGGCGCTCCTTGAAGTGCTCGATCCGGAGCAGAATTTCTCGTTTTTAGACAACTATATCGGGCTTCCGTTCGATCTAAGCAAAGTATTTTTCATTGCCACGGCAAACTGGGAAGACACCATTCCCGAGCCTTTGAAAGACAGAATGGAAGTAATTCATCTTTCGGGCTATACCGACTTGGAACGTATTGAGATCGCTAAGAAATATCTCATTCCTCGTCAGCTTGAAAACAACGGGCTCGCACCTAAGGAGATCCAGTTCACGAAAGAGGCGCTTCTTTTCATTTCGAGAAGATACACCCGTGAAGCGGGAGTCAGAAACCTTGAAAGGTGCATCGGCTCGGTCTGCCGAAAAACCGTCACTCTCAAAGTGCAGAAAAAGGATTTCGCTAAGAAGATCACCCCGAAAGTAGTAGAACAGTATCTCAAGCTTCCGCCGTTTTCGGAACACGATTTCGACGAGGAAAAGAGGGTAGGAGTCATCACCGGCCTTGCATGGACGCAGTATGGCGGCGCGACACTCAAAATCGAAGCAAACTCGATGAAAGGAAGCGGGAACCTCCTTCTCACCGGAAAACTGGGCGAAGTCATGCAGGAATCGGCTCGCATCGCACTTTCATTCATCCGCAGCAACGCGGCAAAATTCGGGCTTGGCGGCGATTTCACGATAAGCGACAAGGATATCCACATCCACTTCCCGGCAGGAGCGACACCGAAAGACGGACCGAGTGCCGGCATCGCGATAACTTCGGCTCTTCTCAGCCTGTTTTTAGGCAAGGCAGTCGATTCAAAGATCGCGATGACAGGAGAGATCAGCCTCACCGGCGAAGTCCTTCCTATCGGCGGCCTCAAGGAAAAACTCCTCGCCGCGAAACGCAACGAAGTGACCAAAGTCCTGATCCCGGAGCAGAACAGAGCCCTTTACGAAAGTATCGAAGACGAGATAAAATCGGGCATCGAAGTCGTTTTCGTGAAGGAATACAGCGACGTTTTCAAAGTTTTGTTCGGGTAAATTTCACTCGATATTCCTGACGCATTTGACTAAACCGTAATCTTTCTTTATGTCACGGAATTCCAGAATGTTATAATAAAAACTGTAAAGGACGATGACTTTATCAGGATCGTCTGATTTGAAGGATGAAGACCAGAAAGTGTCATGAGAAGGATAATTATAGGTGTTTTCGGAAATTCTGCATTTGCACTGCGATATGCATTCTTCCGAAAGACAACAGTTCTTTTCGCTCGCTTCGCATGATTCTTTCGGAATGTTGTTGCACGATTTCGCAAAAGTCCAGAGTTCTTCGACCTTAGGAAGTCTCCAGTCGGTGTATCCCGCTTCTTCATGATTTTCACAGTATTTTTTTGCTTCCGACCATCTCAAAAGCTGAAAAGAAGTGGAAGTGGAGGGAGGAAATGAAGATGAAGTTGAAGACCACATCAATCCTGCGATATTGTTGACACATGCATTGTCGGTATAATTGATGAAACAGTCGTTTGAATTGACGGCAATGCATTTGTTCGATTTGAGATAGTATCCTTTTTTGCATCCGCATGTGAAGCTGGAAGCGCCTGTCGGAACACAAGTGCCGTCAGAATTTTCTTTTTCCTGGCAAGGCGCGGCGTCGCACGGGTTCACGCACTCGAAATTTTCGTTCAGGAAATAGTTTTCCTCACACTGGCAGGAGACATTTTCTATTCCGTCTTTTTCCTGCACGTTAAGGCAAAGTCCTGTCGAATGGACTTTGTCTTTACACAAATTGTCGTCGCATATTTTAACACACTGCGAATTTTCCAAAGTATAACCGTCATTGCAGCCGCATTCTCCGTCTTTAATGAGAACTTCTTCAGTTGAAACGCATTTTTCTCCGGTCCATATTTCATTTCCGGGACATGGATCAAAGGCTACGCAGCAGTTTGCGTTTGCTTTTCCTGTGATTTTGCCGGCTGTGGATATAGAGTCGGGTGCAGAGTAGAAAAGTGCTTTTGTCGGGTCTTCCGCATATGTGGTAGATGACCAGCATAAAAGGGATTCATATTGACTGCGTAATTTAGATATGCTGAAGTAGGCTTCGTTTCTGTTGGGCAGTCTCCAGTCTGATATACCGGCGTAAGTCAGGTTTTCGCAGTATTCAAGAGCCTCTTCCCAGTTTTTGCCTTCTTCTGGGGTTCTGATAAACAGAAGTTTTTGCGGAATAAGGGCTACTATTTTGTAGTCATCAGATTGCAGTGTAATAGAGCATGAACCGGTTTTCTCCGAAGTATCTCTTACTTTGCGCAAGTTCACTTCTGCCGGTAGCGCATTTTCGCCGTAAGTGTTTGAGAATGTGAGCCCCGTATTGAAATTAATTCCTTCCCGCTGATAGCAGTAAGAATATTGCTCCGGAGGTCCTCCGGGCGGTGACTTGTAACCGTACCCAGGACACATATAAGCGGTTGAATTGCTAGTGATTTTCATAGGAGAAGCGTCCGGGAAATATGCTTCGTTTATAGCCGGAGAGAATATTCCGCTGTCGACTATTGAATTCAGATCCTGAGTGGTTGCACTTCTCCAGTCGGAATATTCTTCAAAAGCAGGATTATCAATGTAGGCCTGATATATGTTGGCCGATGTTTGACTTGTTACAACTTCCGGAAGCCATTCAAGTCCGGAATTGTTGTCAATGACGGTTCTGCCGGCTCCGTAATGTTTTATTGTGAAATTCTGGGGAAGACACGATCCGTTTTCGGCATAATTTGCATCCTGCCCGTAGAAAGGTTCTCCGGCTTTAGGGCAGGGGATCTCTTTTTCGTTGTCGTAGCATTTTGTCTGACCGGTGCATGACAAACCTTTAAAAGAGTTTTCCGGCTCGCAGATTTTTTTGTTCGGAAACCAGACATAATTTTCATTACAAACGCAGAGATATTCACCTTTTCTGCCTTTTGTCAGGCATTCTCCGGTGGAATTTTCGACATTTTTGCATGGTTCTTCAAGACAGGGATCTATGAAAGGTTTAATATCTTCATCTTCAGTATTTTCCTCGTCTTCGTCAGGTTTTTGGTCGTCTTCATCAGTGATTTCTGTATCCTCATCATGTTCTATATCGTCGTCGTTTTCGATGGTTTCAATATCCTTATCAGATTCCAAGCCTGTGTCATAATCCGCATTCTCAATATCGTCAGTGTCGTCAGTATCAGGATTTTCAGCCGAAGGATCGTTGTCTGTAATGTGTTTTGCGTTGGTGTTGCAAGAGATAAAGAGAAAAATAAGAAATGCTGTAAAAATTATTTTCATATCAGCCTCCTATCTCACACACTTTACATGATAGAATATATCTTTGTTTTCTGAAATCACTGCAGCTGTATAAAATAAAACAGTCCAGGCAACATGGCCGCTGTATAAATACTCACTTGTTGTCATTTTTGTTGTGGAAGACCAGAAATACTCCAGGGGTATATCAGGAAAATCGGATGCTGGAGCGTATCTGTCGTAATTTGAAAGAGATACAAGTTCGTTTATGTTCGGAAGTCTCCAGTCAGAGTATCCTGCGTAAGTCAGATTTTCGCAGTATTCGAGAGCTTCTTTCCACCTTTTTCCGGCAGCATGTTCTTTCTGCCAGATTAAGCCTGTAGCAGTGTCGGTTACGATTTCATCACCGTCCAGTGTTGAAACAACAAAAATGTCTTCCTGAATTGTTTCTCCGCGGACACAGCGGACTTCGCGTTTTTTGCTTACTGCATCATAGAACATGTCTCCTGAACCGAAATTCCCGTGCCATACCTGATTCGGATTGCCGGCATAAAGTTTCGAAGTCCAGAAAGTTTTTGGTTCCTTGAAATAGTTTCCGGTGATTTCAGGATCGCAGCGTCCATAGTCAATGTTGGCGAAAAGTTCTTTCGGTGTCGGAAGTCTCCAGTCATCGTATCCTCCGTATTCAAGGTTTTCGCAGTAATAGACAGCGTCCTTCCAAGTGTATATTTCTGTAGGTATTGTCTGCTGCCACTCAAGTTTCAGATTTTTGTCAATAATGATGTTTTCGTTTTCGATACCGGTTTCCTTTATTGAATAATTTTTGCGGACACAGGTTCCTAAAGCGGCATTTATGGCATCCTGTCCGAAAAAATTAAAACCTTCGGCGGGACAACGTGCACTCTCTTTCTGGGCAACATCCGTGTAACATTCCGACTGGCAGGAGCAGATGTTGCCAAGGCTAAGTTTTGAGGTGATTTCTTTGCACTTTTCTTCATTCCAAGTGTATCCGTCATCGCATCCGCAGGAATAAATATATGGAGTTGTAGTAGTGCAGGTGCCGTCTGAATGTCCGACTGCAGCGCAAGGATCAGAATCACAGAGGTTTTTACACTCTTCACCGTCCCAGAAATAATTTTTTATACATATAAAGTGGCAAGCTCCTGTTTCCTCGTTGTATTCAGTTGCTATAGGTTCGCTCCATTCACCTTTTTCGTAGTACTGGTAATAATATATAGCTGTATTCCAGAGGGAATTTTCAGGTTTTTCGTTACACTGAACTCGTTTGTAGCATTTTTTGTCAGATTCGTCCCATGTTCCGCCAACCTTGAGGCATTCTGTGCGTGTCGGTTTGCCGGAATCGTTGTCATCATCGGATTCGGTATCTGGTTTGTCCGAGTCAGTATCTTTGTCAGGTTTGGAATCTGCTTCTGTATCGGTTTCATCTTCATCTTCTGTTTCTTCATCTTCTTCCCAGCCTTCTTCTTCATCCATGTCGAAGTCAGCATCGGTCGAATCTTCATCGGTATTTGAAACAGGTTTTATTTTTGTGCTGCTGCCGCAGCTTGAAAAAAGAAAAATCGCCGCTAAAAAGAGAAGAAAAAAATGGCTTTTTCTCATGCTGATCTCCTATGACATTTCACTTGATATTCCTGACGCATTTGACTTTGGCGGCATCTGTCTTTATGTTGAAGAATTCTAAGATAGCGTAATGTTTGTAAAAGATTATAACTTTTTGGGGATCGTCTATTTTGAAGGATGATGACCATAAATAGTCAACAGGGTTGGGTTCCCGATAAATCTTACATTTACACTGTGCGATGCATTCTTCGGAAAGGCAGCAGTTTTTTTCGCTGGCTTCGCAGGATTCTTTAGGAATACTGTTGCACGATCTCGCAAAAGTCCAGAGTTCTTCGACCTTAGGAAGTCTCCAGTCGTTATATCCTGCTTCTTCAAGATCGTCACAATGTTTTTTTGCATCTTTCCATGTTAAAATGCCGTCGGATATTGAAGACCACATTATATTGTTAACATTGTTGACGCAGGCATCATCATTATACTCAGTGTAACAGTCATTATATTTTACCGGAATACAGTTGTTTGATTTGGGATAGTAGCCTGTACTGCAGCCGCATGTGAAAGTGGTAAGTCCTGTCGGAACGCAGCTTCCGTCGTATTCTTCCTTGCCTGAACACGGATCGGCGTCGCACGGGTTTATGCACTCGAAATTTTCGTTCAGAAAATAGTTTTCTTCGCACTGGCACTTAACTTTCTGAGATTCACCGTCGTCAATCGTTTGCAGACAGAGTCCTGTTGAATGGGGTTTGTCTTTGCATAAATCGTCGCTGCATGTTTTTGCACAATGCGAATCTTCCCAAGTATATCCTTCAATGCATCCGCATTCGTCATCTTTAAATGCGATACCTTCGGATGAAGTGCATTTTTCTCCGGTCCACATTTTACCTTCAGGACACGGATCAAAGGCTACGCAGCAATTTGCGTTTGCTTTTCCTGTGATTTTGCCGGCTGTGAATATGTAGTCGGGGGCAGAGTAGAAAAGTGCTTGAGTTGGGTTTCCCGGATATGTCGTAGATGACCAGCATAAAAGGGATTCATATTGACTGCGTAATTTAGATATGCTGAAGTAGGCTTCGTTTCTGTTGGGCAGTCTCCAGTCTGATATACCAGCGTAAGTCAGGTTTTCGCAGTATGCAAGAGCTTCTTCCCAGTTCTTGCCTTCTTCAGGTGTTCTGATAAGCAGAAGTTTCTGCGGAAGAAGATTTACGAGTTTGTATTCGTCATCCTGCAGTTTAACTCCGCAGGATTCAGGTTTTTCAGGCAGGTCTCGGACACTTCTGAAGTTAAATGTTTCCGGAATACCGATTCCATGTTCATAAGTGTTGTATTCTGAGAGTCCTGTTTTGAAGTTCATTCCTTTTATAACATAGTAATAGTAGCCCTCCTGAGGTCCTGTATGATTCAAATACTCGTAAGATTCTGTAACGAAAATGTCTAAAGGAGTGTTGGGAAAGTATGCCTCGTTTATGGTCGGAGCAAAAGTTCCGCTGTCAATTATCGAGTTGTAATCCTGAAAAGTCGGTGTTCTCCAGTCGTAATATCCTCCAACAATCCTGACGTAAGGGTTTTGTACTGCATAGACCTGCCGTGTCCATTCAAGTTTGGAATTGTTGTCAATAACTGTCGTGCCGGATTCGTAGTGTTTTATTGTGAAATTCTGGGGAAGGCACGATCCGTTTTCGGCATAATTTGCATCCTGACCGTAGAAAGGTTCTCCGGCTTTAGGGCAGGGGATCTCT
>CACZFE010000092.1 GCA_902780365.1 uncultured Spirochaetales bacterium | reverse complement strand
ATATAGCCGTAGAGTTCTATGAGAAGCTCGGATATAACGTAACAGATTCCAATATCATTCACGGTAATACATTTGACTGTATCAGGATGGAAAAAATACTGTGAGTCTCATAATTATCTGTAAGGAGAGAAATAAATGAATGAATTAGACATAGCAACATCATATGGAACTATCCATGTTTATAAAAAGGGTGATGGCCGAAAAACTATTATTTTGTTACATGGCGGCGGCTGCGATAACGCAATGCTTTCCTGGTCTGAAGTTATACAAAGTTTTAATGATGAGTATACAATTTATGCTCCCGACCTCTTGGGATATGGAAAGAGTGATAAGCCCGATGGCCTGTGCGGCGAGAAATTTTTTGATGTCCATATTCAGTCGATAAAACAGATGTCAGAGATGCTGGGGGCGGAAAACGTGAAAAAGAAGTCCGTGGCGAAGTGAAATTCAACGACTTCAGCGAACTGGCGCGCGGAAGAGTTGTCGGTGATATAAAATCGGCGATGAATAATCCGAAATCTCAGAAAAATCATGTTCCTGAATTGGAGGAAAAACACGCAAAAGCTCCTTCCGATGCGGCTTTGCCGAAGAAAAAGAACAAAAACGAGGAAAAGGATCGCGAGATTCTTGAAGCTTATGCAAAACTCAGTGATGCCGCGGCTTCAGGAAGCGTGCAGTCCGGCAGGAAAAGGCGTTTCGTCCCGGGCGGAGAAGGGGCAGGCGGCGGAGTTGTCATCAAAGGAAAGAAAGAGGTCAGAGGAAAAGAAAATCTTTTTGCTCTGCACGATGTCAAAGTGAAGGTGAAACTCGATTTTTCCATTCGTTCCACAGCGCAGTCAACTGTTGTAGCCACTGTTCTTGAGGAAATCGGGGAGATCCCGAAAGGGGCTAAGTTTTATGGTGTGGCAAAGAGCTTCGTCAACAAGCGGACGCAGCTTTCTTTTTCGAAACTCATGATCGGTACGGAAGAGTTTTCTGTAAAAGGTTTTGCTGTTTCCGGTAAAGACCCTGGAATAGAATCCGAGGTGACCGATATTTCAGGAGAGAATATAAAATCGGAAGTCAAACAGGGTTTTACGAAAACTGCGGGAGCCGTCGTTACAAGGCTTGCAGGAAGTGTCGGAAGCACTGCCGGAACGACTGCTGCAAATACGGTGAATCCTGCTGCGGCAGAGTTGGCTAAGCAGGAAGAGTCCAACAGAATGAGGCAGGAATACAGAGTGCCTGCCGGAACCTCTTTTTTTGTTTATCTGGAATAGTATGAAAAAATTAATTTCCCTGATTTTAATTATGTTTTCTATAACTCTTTTTGCCGAGGAAGGGGAGCTCCAGATAAATGTCGGTGGAGGCGGATTCTTTCCGTTTTCGCTTAAAACCGACAACAGAAAAACTGTCGTCTATGCAAGCTGGAATGCTGGGATGAACGTTTTTTTCGGACTCAGCGACAACTTCGATATCGGTCTCCAGTCCTCTTTCACAAGGGTAGGTGACACTTCAAGAAAAGCGGAGTTTCAGGAAATCAGGGGAAAGGAGTACTTCGACTACTGGCGTGTTCAGGTTTTAGCTCTTGCGAGATACAACGTTTTTCCGGGTACTTTTTTTTCTCCGCACCTTGTTGCCGGCGGTGGTTTCAAGGTCGAGACATTTTCAGATATCGAATTTATCGCTGAAAACGGTCTGAATGTGGCGAGTTATAAAAAAGAAGACTATGCCGAAGTAAACGGTGTCGTTGCTGCCGGAATAGATTTTCAGTTCCGTGTCTGGGAATGGATAATCATTTCGGCACAGCTTCTTTACAAGTGGTCTCCGGGCGATAATTCGCTTGATTTCTTCGGCTTTTTCGGGGCTACATTCTTTGTGAACTACTATAATTGGGGGAAAGTATGAGAAAAATTCTTTATTTTTTCGTTGTTTTACTTTCATTTCTTGCTTCATGTGACGGGAAAAGGCCTTCAAACGGGATCCTGGAATTCGATCTTACTGTCAGATCGATACAGAAAAACGCCTCTGTAGAGGTTTTAAACGGGGAAACAGCTATTCTTTCCGGAAAAACAGATGATACAGGAGAGATCCGTTTCGATGCAGTTCAGAATATCGGAGATCTTAAAGTCAAGGTGTGCGGCGGAACAGTGGATCTGGTATCTTCCGAAGAGGCTGTGGCATGGAACGGGTGTATGGAAAAAAGTCTTAGGATCGCAGAAGAAAAAGAGGTCTCTGCAGTTGTCGATTTTCTTTCGACCTTTATCGAAAAATACCGCTCTGATGCGGCCCGGAGCGAATGGTTCAGCTATCTCGGCATTTCCGGCGATGCTTTCCCTGAACTTCAGAGTTCGCTTACTGATGCTACGAAACGTTATTTATGGCAGCAGGCTTTCGCAAAAATCGCGGAAAATGTTTCTGTTGCCAATGATACTTTGCCTGAAACGCAGTTTTCAACAGAAAATCTTCTGACTATGCTTTCCGGTGATCTGACGGACGACAACGTTATAAACGGTTCGACTTATGCAAAATTCGGAAGCGCGTTAGTCAGTGCGGCCTTTATGAAAGGGCTTGCGGCTGATTTCCTGAGCGAAGTCAGCGAAAAATTTTCAGCTCCGGAACTTAAAGAGTGGAGTGAGAAAATAAGAAATTCCGAGGCTGCCTTTTTAGGCGGAGAAGATGCAGGGAAAAGCGGGATTTCTATAGATATCACGGTCTATCCTGAAGGAAACAAAGGGGCAGAAGCCGAATATTTCAGCGGTGCCGTAGCGGTTGAAGCAAAGGCGGAGCCTGAAAATATGATAGTTTCGCTTAACTGCGAGGCAGATGATAAAAAATTGGCCGATAAGGACGAAAAACCTGCTTATTTTCAGGGAAGTTTCATTCCTGGCGAAAGTGAAGAAGAGCACGAAATCCTGATCAAATGCGATGCAAGCAACGGTATAACGGTTCAAACTGCCGAAAAAAAGATAATCGTGAACAACGATGCTCCTTCAATCACAGCGGTTTTCTATGAACACGGAACGCTCAATCCGACAGGAACAGAGGATAGTCCTGCGAGAAATTCCGTCGACATAAAAGTCGAGGCGACTCACAAAAGGTATGTTATTGACGACCTTTCATGTTTTTTTGAAGGTTTTCAGAGTGTGAACACAAGCGGCACAAACTATCAGTTCAAAACTGTTGTCAATACCGAGAAACTGCCTGACGGAAAGAATCTTCTTGAGTGTGAAGCTTCGGTAAACCAGAAACAATACAAGGCAAGATTTCCGTTTTACACGAAAAACACGGTCGTAGTAAAAGTCAGACCTTATATAACCGGCCCTCTTTCAGATTTTGACAGCGTTTCGGTTTCATGCGGCGATGCAATAGGCACTAATGCAAAAGACGCGGTTTCTTCTTCCCTGGATGAAATAAAGGTTAAACTCGGTGAGATCTGCCTTGTAACGGTAACCGGCGGTACTTACAAACCTGTTGTTTCGGAAAACACTGGTGCGGAAAAGCGTTTCAGCGGAACACTGTCAGCGGTATTCTCACCGGTTTCTGACGAAGATGTTGTCGTTACGCCGCTTACGACGATCGGTTCTTATATTTTTATGAGCCGCAGAATTTCGGAAAATTCTGACGATGAAAAGCTGCAAAACCTCGTTTTAATGCACCTTTCAGAGCATTTGAGCCATGCTTTTGAGTGGAGCGACGAACCTTCGGACACGAATGCTGCCGACAGCAGAAGCAAGTATTTTGTTCTTCTCGCCGGGCTTGAATATCTGTCGTATTTTATGGAAACCGGTATCGGTTCTGAGCACGGAATATACGATGTTTCCAATATACTGCGGCTTTTGCAGGAAGATTACAGAGACCTTGTTTTTGACGGAAAAAACGGAGAGATACAGCTCTTTTTCGGTGACGACGGGAAAAGAACTGCACTCGACGCCAACTTTTTCAGATACTATTATGCTCTTTCACTAAAAAGGTTCCTTGCAAGTTCTTTCAACAAAACTGTTTTTACGCAGTTGGGCACGATTGTCGGAAAAATCTCTTCAAATTCAGACCAGTTTCTTTTCCCTGCCGAAAGTGCTGCTGTTCCGATTGATTCAAACGGTCCTAAAATAGAGATCCAAAGTTTTTATGACCTCTTTGAAACGGAGGATGAGGCTGTGTCTGAACTGGAGGGCGATCTCGGAAACTACATAAAAGGTGAGGCAGTACAATATGATCCGGGAGACGGTGCGATGCCCCGTTTTGCCAAGGCTTTTCTGCTTAAATTCAAGGTGATCCCGGAATCAGGAAGTTTTGTCGATTTGAATTCCGTGACTTTGAAGAGCAAAGATTCCGATTTTGTTTTCAGGACAAGGCGGATCGAGCCGCAAACTATCGGAGGAAGCGGCTTCTCGGAAGATGCGAGCGAATTCACGATGCTTGCCGAATATTCGGAAAATGAAAATATTCCGATGGAGCGTCAGCTTTTGTTTGCGATTTCGGCTCAGGATATAGCATATAACACTTCTGAAAGCGAACTTCCGGTGTTTCTGGACAACAAAAAACCTGTTTTGAATCTGACTTCTCCTGAAGGAACGGTAAAAGCTGAAGATGTTGAAATTTCATGGAACGTATCTGACAGTCTGATCGAAGATATAAAATTGACATTGTCCAAATGGGAGGAAGAGGAAATTATTGTTTTTGAGAAAGAAACTAAGAGTTGTTCAATAGGTGAATGTCTGCTTTCTGCAAATGGATTCGCTGAAGCTTTGCTTGCGGCAGGCTTTGCCGGCAGTTCGGCAGACGGGCTTTATAAAATCACTCTTTCGGCAGTTGACCATGCCGGAAACGGCTCCATTCTCTACGGTTCTTTTGTCCTTGATACTACTCCGCCTGAGATCCCGATAGTGAGGGTCGAATCAGACGGAAGAGTTCTTTTGCACAACAGTGTTACTAACAAAAATTATTTTACAGTTTCTCTGATTAGTCCGGAGAAAGATGTTGTTAAATGGGCTGCCAAGGTTTTGTGCTTTGTTCCCGGCAGCACTTTATCGCAGGAGAAGAACGGCGGATATGTCCCTGCGTATGAAAGTCTTGATTTTTTCAATCTGCTTTCAACGCCGGATAACGATGAAGTCGTGGAATGCAGTGGTTTTGTTTCGGTTTGTGATGAGGCCGGAAACTGTGCAAACAAAGATTTCAGCGACTCTGCCGGATCTGTTTTCATAGACAAGAAGCCGCCGCGTTTTGTTTCATACGACAAGGAAAAATCTGTTTTTACTGAATGTGTCTCATCAAGTTTTATCAATTTTTGTGTGAATTACCCGAACTGCAACAGCGGTGGTGTTACGCTTGCAGGTACCAGAAAGCCTCAGCTGCTGCTTACTTATGAAGATAATCTTTCAACTCCTGAAAATATGCAGGTGTTTATACAGTCGGCTGAGAACGGTTGGGTGAAAAGCTGCCAGTATATAGCGAACCAGGGAACAGACGAGTCATACAACTGCAATAAGTTCTACTGTGATCTGGAAGGAAGTGTTGACGGTATAAACAACTTTACGCTTACAGCTTATGATGAAATAGGAAACCGTTCCGAACATTCTCTTGCGGTATCGATGGATTTTACCCATGTCGAGCCTTTGAAAATAAATCTTACGGACAAATTTTTTACGAGCAAGTGGAAAAATTATATCTGGTGGGAGACAAAAAGCGGTGTCGAGTATAAATGCACGATAAGGAAAAAGGGAAATTCGAATTTTTCATCAGAGTGTTCGAACAACAGCGATATTACGCCGTCAATGCTCTCCGGAAGCGGCTACTACACAGTTTCGGTGGAGAGTAAATCTTCTTCAACACAGAGAACGGATGTCGCTGAATTCAAATTTTTCGACCTGTCTGACTTGGATCTTTCCCTTGAACCTCAGAAAGGGCAGTTTATTCATTCGGGAGAGCTGTTTAAAGTCAAAGTTTCAGCTGACTCAGGAAATATGGCCGAGATTTCAAAAGTCGAGCTTTATCTTTACGGCAGATATCTCAACGGAGTTCTTCAGGACAATTCGGAAAGGCTCGTTTTCAGCAAAAGCTATCCGATAGTGCTTTCTTCATTGAACAATATCTTTTCTTCCGTTTTGCAGGTCGAAAATCCGGGCCAGTTCAGAAACATGAAAATAGACATAACTTTTTCAGATACTTCACACTATGTTAAAAAATTCACGCAGTCTTCTGCAAATGCTTTTCTATATTGTCTGCTTTCTTCAAACGAGGTCGCAGACACCGCATCTCTCACTTTTAAAAACAAGGCTCTGAATGCATCTTTTGAAGCACCGGAATGTCTTGCCGCAAGTGATTATACCATGACTTTAAACGCTTATTTTCCGTCTTCCTGTGACGGTTCTGAGATTCTGAGTTATCCGATATCCGTGACAAAAAATTATGCGGACAATTTTACCGTGAAAGGCGATTTTGTTTTTTTCAGAAATGAAAGTCATACGCATACTTTCGATTGCACAGGGATCAGCGTGTGCTCGGAAGTCGTGCATTCCTGTGCCGCTGAGACTCATAATTTTGCTTCCGAAACAAATCTGAAAATCGCATACAACTGTGGAAAGTCATTTGTGGTAAAGGGTGACTCGTCAGTCCAGTGCGGACATTCCGACCCTGAGATCGTGTTTTATGACGAAGCCGGCGATTATGATGAATACGACAACAAAGACTGCAAAAAATGCAGAAACAAACTGAGCCAGCCGGCAAGCTGCTTCGGCGGAAAACACAAAACGATCGTTTTGGAATGAAATCAATGTTTCCCCATGTTCAGCATGTCGGCGACTTTTCCGTTGATATCGATGTCGCCGT
>CACZFE010000091.1 GCA_902780365.1 uncultured Spirochaetales bacterium | reverse complement strand
TTGAAGCAGATCGTTTCGAGCATTTTCGGCGAAGATGTCGAAATCAGGCTAAGACCTTCATTCTTCCCGTTCGTCGAGCCCGGTTTCGAACTTGATTTCAAATGCAGGATCTGCAAAGGCAAAGGATGCAGCGTATGCAAACAGACCGGCTGGATCGAATATCTGGGCTGCGGAATGATCCATCCGCAGGTCCTGAAAAACTGCGGAATCGACCCGGAAATTTATTCAGGTTTTGCGTTCGGCGGCGGAATCGAGAGACTTACGATGATGAAATACGGCATCGACGACATCCGCCATTTCCATGCAGGCGATCTGCGTTTCCTCAAACAATTCTAACTCAAAATTCAAGCCATGCCGGGACCAGCTTTTTACACTCTTTACGACCTGCTGAAAAATACTCAGCTTGAACTGTCGCTCGAAAACATGAGCGAAGATGAAATGAAAAAAATCGAGCTTGCCGAAAGCAAAGTCCAGATCGTGGGACTTTCGATCGCAGGTTTCGTGGCCCATCTCTACAAAAACAGGATCCAGCTTTTCGGCAAAAGCGAGGCCGACTATATGAGGACCCTCCCGATGGAGGAGCAGATCAGCATGTCGGAGACTTTTCTCAAAGAAAAACCGATCCTCGTGATATTCACCTACCCCGAAAAACCTGCGGATTACTTCAAGGAAACAGCCAGGAAATACAACGTTCCGCTGATGTCGACGACAATGATTTCAAGTGTTTTCACCGACTATGTCAGAGACATTCTGAACACAGCTCTGGCACCGGCAGTCTCGCTTCACGCCCAGCTTATCGATGTTCTCGGCGTCGGAATGCTTATCATGGGTGAAAGCGGCGTCGGAAAAAGCGAAACGAGCCTTGACCTTGTAATGCGCGGTCACAAACTTATCGCCGACGATTTTGTCGAAATCAAGCGTCTCACACCGACCAGGCTCGTCGGAAGCTGCAACGAAATCGGCCGCAACTTCATCGAGATCAGGGGGATCGGACTGGTTGACCTGCACCAGATGTTCGGAATCACATCAGTCGATTCGGAAAAGGAGATCGACTGCGTCGTCCGCCTTGTCTCGTGGGAAAATATCCACAATTTCGACTACGAGCGTGTCGGCGACAAAATAAACTACTACGAGATTTTGGGAGTAAAAAAGGCATATTACATCATTCCGGTGCGCAACGGTTCGAACCTGAGTTCGCTCATGGAAGCTATTGCCCGCGACTATCTCCTCAAAAAAATGGGATTTTTCGCCGCCGCCGAAATGGAAAAAAGACTTGACGACAAACTTAAAGGACTTAAGGGGAAATAAGCATGTATTCTTTTGTTTTTATCACCCACGGTGAGTTGGGGAACACTCTTCTGGACATCGCTTCACGCATAATGGATGTCGATGTAATTTCCGGTGTCAACCTTTCGATGGTTATGTACAGTCTTGAACACCGCGACGACGAAACAGACTTCGATTCGATGGTTGACGGAATAATCCGCAGTGCGAGACAGAACATCACCGGCGCGAAACAACTTCTTGCAAAAAGAGAATCAAAATGAAAGAAGCTGAAATCATTATACAAAACAAACTCGGTCTTCATGCCCGTGCAGCCAGTCTTTTTGTCAAAACAGCCGAAAAATACAAATGCGGCGTTGAACTTGAAAAAGACGGAATCCGCGTGAATGCAAAAAGCATTATGGGGATCCTCATGCTTGCAGCCCCTCTCGGCTCAACAATAAAAATCATTACGAACGGAGAATCTGAAGAAGAGTGTCTTTCGGCTCTGACAACACTCGTAAACAACAAGTTCGGAGAGGAATAATTGCGGGAAAGGCTTGAACTTCAGGGCGAAAAAGTCTGCGGCGGCATAGGTGCCGGCAAACTTTTCTTTATCGACCGCAACCACTCAAAAATTCCGCACCTTGACCTCAAAGCAGATGAAATAGAAAGCGAAATCAGCCGTTTTGCTGCAGCTGTAACAGCTTCCGAGCGAGAGCTTGGAAACATTCTTTCACAGAAAAATATCGGCTCAGAGACTGCTTCGATCCTTGAAGCCCACAGAATGATGCTCACCGACCCGACTCTTTCTGAAATGGTCAGTAAAATGATATCGGACAGCATGATAAACGCAGAATGGGCGGTTCTCGGCGTTTTTGACAGACTCATCTCGGTTCTTGACCAGAACACGACAGATTATTACGTAAAAGCTAAAATCGCCGACTGGGAAGTCATCCGCGACAAACTTGTTTCGGAACTCACAGGAGGCACTCACTCGGTTTTGAACAGACTTCCGGACGAAGATTTTATCGTAACCGCGAAAAATCTCACCGTTGACGAGCTTCACATCCTTTCAAAAAACAGCCACGTCAAAGGAATCGTCCTCGAATCTCCCGGCGGAGTCAGCCATCTCACGATGGTCCTGCGCTCGCTCGAAATTCCGGCTGTAATGGGTGTTCCAGACCTCATCCACCTGCTTGACTACGGTGATATGCTCATCGTAAACGGCTTCAAGGGAACAGTCGTTCTGCGCCCGACAAAAGAAGAAATTTCCACTGCACTCAGAAAAGCGGAAGAGTTCAAGAGCTATTTTGCCCGCTTTCTCGAGGATATTGCAGCTCCTTCGATATCGCGTGACAACCACATACTGAGAGTCGGCGGCAACATAGACCAGACCGGAGAAATAGATTTCGTCAAAAAGTACGGCGGAGAGTTCATCGGACTTTTCAGGACCGAACTCATGTTCTCTAAAGACGGGGAAATCCCTTCCGAAGAGGCGCACTACGACGTTTACTATCAGGTACTGCATCAGGCTCTGCCGATGCGTGCCGCGATAAGGATCTTCGATTTCGGAGAAGACAAAAGCGGCGCGATCGTGACGAAAGGCTTCATGGGAATGCGCGGAATACGCCTCTGCAAAGGACGCCCAGACGTTTTCCTTCCGCAGATAAGAGCTCTTGTCCGCGCGGCGAAACTCGGCAATCTCGACATTCTCCTGCCCTTTGTCAGCACAACGCACGAAGTCGATGATTTCAGGAATCTTCTCTACAAAACGGCCGAGGATATGGGACTTTCCGAAAATCTCAATGGGATCAGGATCGGCGCGATGATAGAAGTTCCGGCATCGGTTTTCATAATCGAGAAAATCGCTGACGAAGTCGATTTTTTCAGCATCGGAACAAACGACCTAATCCAGTATCTCATGGCTGTCGAAAGGAAAGACCAGTTCTCTTCCGACTATTTTTCATACTACCACCCCGCTGTAATCAGGGTGATAAACCAGATCGTGGCTGTCGCGAAAGCGAAAAACAAGCCGGTGAACATCTGCGGGGAAATGGCGAGCGACCCTTATCTGCCGCTTCTTTTCCTTGCCATGGGAATAGATGCGCTCAGCATGAATCCGGCATCGATCCCGATCATAAAAAAGATAATAAAATGCGGATATCTGCATGAAGGCGAAGAGATCCTCTCGCTTATGATGGCGGCGAAGGACAGAGAGGAAGTAATAGAGCTCCTCAAACGCTGCATGGTTGACAAGTACCCGAATATATTCAAGAAAGAATGGAACAACTAATCAAGAAAATTGTAATTATCCTATTTTGTGCGACACTTTTTTTCGTCTGCTGCAATAAAAGTGAAAAAGTTGAAAAAGAGGAGGCGCCTGATTTTTACGAACTCTGTTTCTACTTCTCAAAATTGCCTGCAAAAGCTACTCAGAATGATATTGAAAAAGCGGCGGAAAGTTATTCGCAGGCACTTTCAAAAAGCGGGATCAATATTTTGAGCAAAAAATCGACACTACTGAAAAGCTGCTGGTTTCTGGACAAAGAACCCGATTTTTTTTCAGCTGGACCTGTCGAAAACACGCAAAACGAAGTCGCAAACTACCTTATGAAAGCGTTTTTCAAGAAGGAAAGCGCTTCTCTTTACGGCATTAAAAATTCAGGGAAAACAATAAAGAAAATCCACGATGAGACTCGTTTTACAGGCAAACTTCCGGCCGCAGAAACTCTCGAAGAAGGGCTTTCGTTCACGGGCTGGAATGCAAAAATTTTCTATCTTTCACACTATCTCGACAATATAGGCATTAAAAATTCTTTCGGAATAAATCAAGATAACGGACTGATACTCAATGTTCCGGCAGACGATCAGGGAAGATGGAAAATCGCTCTTTTCCTGCTGAATAATATCGATTTTGCAAATGTCCTAAAGCCGCATCCCGGAGATTTTGCAAATTTCGTTTTGTGCGAGAATGTAAAAGCCGAAGTCAGCGTGAAAAAAAGAGGCTGGAGAAAAACTTCCGTCACGAAAAACATCTCTGAAAACAGCAGAAACTCGATAATTTTCAACTCCGGTACGGCAAACCTTCCCGTTTCGGAAGAAGTTGCGCTGAAATACTTATATTCGCTTGCATTCACTCATCAGCTTCCGTTTGAAAGCGGCTCGTTCTACTCTCCAAATTTCAATTCTTCTTCAGTAATTCCGCTACTTTACCTATTTTCAGGAGAACTTTTATTTTCGGCTCCGGCACTCAATCCGGAATCGCTTTTTCTTTGGGTCATCTCTTCAGAAAAGCAGCTTGAAAAGTATCCTGACAAACTTTATGCAAATCTCATGTCGCTCAAAATCGCGAAAAAACTCGTATTCGCAGACAAGACTTTTTTAGGCGGCAAAAACCTCGAAAACAAAAACCAGTACATTGATTTCGAAGCTGTCAGGAACTCGTTTTTCAGCTCGGGAAACATTTCTGTTTCCGGCAAAATAACCGGAGATCTCTACCTTTTTTCAGGTGAAACGATAAAAGAATCAGCGACCGCAGCTGATGTTTCGGAAATTTCAGGCTTCAAGGCACTTTTCGGTGACCCGGAAATCAACGACACCTCAATTGTGACTTTTGTCGTCAGAAACAGAAATGCTTCCGGAATCATCGCTAAAATCGAAAAATCTCTTGCAGAAAAAGGGTTCGAACCTTTCCACAGAATGGTTGAAAACATAGACAGCGGCGATGCATGGGGGTCAGTCTCCGTAAAAACCGCAATATCAGACGAAAACAGACTGATGAACCTTTACGATAAGAATTACAAACCATTGGATAAAACACTTTCTATTGGAGTTTACCGTGTCTCAGAAAAATAAAACTACAGAAACTCAAAAACAGAAAAAAAATAAAAGCACCAAAGAGATCAAACCTGTTGCAAAAAATTCATACACCGGTGAAATCATCACCTGCATACTGGCTCTTCCGACGATCTTCACGCTGATTTCACTTGTCACCTACTATTCTGCAAAATTTTCCGGGAAAAAAATCATTCAGGACAACTTTTTCACAGGTTCGCTCGGATACGACTGCGCGCACTTCCTCAACAACCTGTTCGGCATACTTTCATTCTACATTCCGCTCGGGCTCATCGCTTTCGTAATAATATTTTTCCTCAGGAAACAGCTTTGGAAACACCTTCTGCTAAACATCGTGAACCTGTTCATGCTTTTACCTTTTTTCTCAATGATATCAGACTCATTTTCCCAAAACAAAGCAAATTTGACAGGTCACCTGCTCTATCAGGATTTTTTCGAGAAATTTATCGGCAGAACAGGCTTCATCCTTCTTTTTGTATGCTGGGTTATAATTTTCATGATCTTCACTTTTCATGTAAGCTTTTTCAGACTCTGCACCAAAACCGCTCTGCTTCTGAAAGAGTTCATAAACGACAAAAGAGAGGACGATACGCCTATTGAAAGTTCAGAAAACAAGAAAAGCGAAGAACCGGAAAACACTGATTCCAACTATATTTCGATAGATACAGGATCAAACCTTGACGAACCGGAAGACGAAGAGGAACCTGAAACGATCACTGAACCTGAAGACATCATGGAAGAAATTCCGGGAGATGAACCTGAAGAAAATTTCGAAAACGACGAAAAACCAGTTCCTGAAGAGATCCATGAAGAGAAATTTGTTGAAAATATTGAAGAAGATCCAACAAACACCGAGGAGCCGCAAGGGCAGATAGAAGTTGTCACGAGCGAACTCAATCAGACAAAATCGACAACGACTGTCCTCAGAAAAATCAAGGACTACCACCTGCCGCCCCTCTCGCTTCTTGTTCCAGGCGAAGATCTCGAGAAATCGGAAAAAAGAGAAAAGGAAGTCGAGACAACCGGCAAAATTATTGAAAGAAAACTTCTTGAGCACAAGATAAAAGTCAAAGTCCACGGCGCAACAATAGGCCCTGTCGTTACACTCTATGAAATTGAACTCGGCGAAGGAGTAAGGGTAAATCAGGTCGAGGGAATGGCGCAGGATCTCACTGTAGCGGTAAGCGGAAAAGAGGTCCGTGTTGTAAAAACTCTGCCTGGAAGACCTTACATCGGTATCGAAATCCCAAACGAGGAAAGGCTCACGATCAGGCTCAAATCGATTCTCGAAAGCCCCGTTTTCAAAGCTGTTTCGTCAAAAGGAGGCCTTCCGATAGCGCTTGGTCTCGATGTTGCCGGGAAACCGTGTGCTGCAATGCTGAACAAAATGCCGCATGTCCTCGTTGCCGGAACGACAGGAAGCGGAAAATCGGTCGGTATCAACAGTTTTGTCCTTTCCCTCCTCTACACTCTCACTCCCGATGAAGTCAAATTCATAATGATCGACCCGAAAGGAAACGAATTCAATATGTACGAAGGCATCCCTCACATGCTCCTTCCGGTCGTAGTTGACAGCAAAAAGGCTGCGAAAGCGCTTCAGTGGGCAGTTATGGAAATGGACAACCGCTTCAAAATTCTGGGAGAAAACAAGGTCAAGGATATAGGCGAATACAACCAGAAAGTCGCAGAGATAAACAAAAATCTGGCTTCT